>NZ_JBRFPI010000167.1:0-9384 GCF_053579595.1 Cellvibrio sp. | reverse complement strand
CTGCCCTTTCCATTTTTAATGGCGGTGCTTGCAACTGCTTCCGAACTTATTGGCGCAGTGTTGCTAGTGCTGGGCTTGTTCACCCGCATGATCAGCATTCCACTGATGATCACCATGCTCATTGCAATCCTCTGTGTTCATTGGGATAACGGCTGGCAAGCCATTGCCGACGTCAATGCACCTTTTGCCAATGAGCAAGTACTGGCGGCGCCCGAGAAACTGGAGCGCGCTCGCGACATTTTACAAACACACGGCAATTATGAATGGCTCACCGCCAGCGGAAAATTTGTGATTCTTAATAATGGTATTGAATTCGCAGCGACCTACTTCATTATGTTGCTGGCATTGGCAGGCTTGGGTGGAGGGAGATACCACAGCTTGGATTATTGGTTAAACCTTTATCTTGGCCGCAAATATCCTTTGTTAAAAAACATCTCGTTAAATAGATAATCCGGTGTGCAAAGTGATTATGGTGAGTGGTAAGCTGGCGCCCATTGCGCAAACTGGGATGCGCAATTCGCCTCAGCCCACAATGAGCAACCGGATGACCACAACCACCTCAACCGATGAAAGCGAACTGATTGCAAAACTGATTCACGGCGACGACCACGCATTCCGCCACGTAATAGCACTGCACCATTCGCTCATGTTGAATATTGCCCGCGCCATCGCCGGCGATATCTTTGCCGATGATGTTGTGCAAGAGGCCTGGGTTTCAGTGTATAAAAATATCGCCAATTTTGAACGGCGCTCCTCGCTAAAAACCTGGTTGCTTACCATTGTGAGCAATCAGGCAAAAGCGCGTTTACGCAAAGAATCACGACAAATATCACTGGACCAATTGGATGGAGAAACGCCAGGAAGCTATCTTGATGGCGCCAATTTCAAAGCAGATGGTCATTGGCAGCAGCCAACACCGAAATGGAATATTGAATCGCCCGATGCATTATTGGAACAGCAACAATTACAACACTGTATTAACCGCACGCTAAATCTCTTACCACCCGCACAAAAAGCGGCATTTATTTTACGTGACGTTGAACAACAATCGTTCGAGGATATTTGCAGCATCCTCTCCGTGAGTGCAGCCAATGTAAGAGTACTTGTGCACCGTGCCCGCCTCACACTCATGCAGGTAATTGACCGCTATCAGGAGACTGGTTCATGCTAAGTTGCAAACAAGTCGCCACCATCGCCAGCGATTATCTTGACAATAGCACCCCGCTTAAATGGCAAATACGCTTACATTTATTGATGTGCGCCAACTGCCGGCGTTTTGTTCGGCATCTTAAGATCACCCGTCAGGTAAGTGCACAAATGGCCACCGATAAACCGGTGGAAGATGTGGATATAATCTGGAAAAAGGTACAGCAGCGGGTCAAATAAGCTTCACAGCCAAATTAACCGTAAAGCTCGGCCAGCCTTTGCGCCCCCCGGACATGCCCTGTCCTGCGAACCGGCTCACGTTAGAAACACATGCACAGACGAAAATCACATCTATACTTCTGGCATAAAACCTGCTGAATCAACCTATTACATTCACACTGTCAATGCATTGACGAACAATTTAAGGGGTAAACCCACAATGGACCAACTACAGCAGCTCATTCGCCAGGCGGAACTACAGCAAAAAAATTTGGAGCTGGATTTAATATTCCGCAAGAACATGGATTTTTTCGAAAAAGCTGAGCCAAATATTTTTAATAAATATCGCAATTACACACCTACAGAATTGCAATTGATTTTTAACAGTGAAGGTTATATCAATCTCTACAATATTGGTGAAAATACGCACCCGGTTTATAGCAAGGATCCCTACGAGTTCTGCAAAGAGTATGTAGAAAAATATCAGGAGATGCCTACTTTTTACCGTGTCACAGCGCGAACCACGAAAGCCATAGACCCTGAAAATGATGCACATATCCACAACATGAATCCGCTAATCGAATTCATGAATAGCAAAGAGGAGAAACAAACAAGCTTTTTACCTCTAGAAGCAAAAACCCAATTTATGCTGGTACATGGCATTGGCATTGGTTATCACATACCCATGATATTAGAAAAAACTGACGTGCAGCATATGTGTATTATTGAACCTCACGAAGACAATTTTTATGCATCGCTACACACCGTCGATTGGCGAGCCATTTATGACTATTTTGATCGTGAATACAGCACATTCAATTTGATACTTGGCAAAACAGCTAACGACAGCTTTCATCTTATTCGCCAATATTTGAATCAAATAGGCCTATTCAACTCAGCAAAACCCTATGTTTTTGATCATTTGAGCAGCCCGGAGATGAGAGAATCGACCACTGTATTTTTTGAAAAGCTTCCAACAATGCTGGGAGCAATGGGATATTTTGATGATGAGCAAGTGAGCCTTTCACACACCGTGGCAAATTATTCTGAACAAAGAAATATCCTGCGCGACCACGTGCAACTCAATCATCAAACAATTAACCGTCCCGTATTCGTTGTTGCCAATGGCCCATCGCTCGATCACTGTGTTGAATTTTTACGCACACACCAACACGAAGTTATTATTTTTTCATGCGGCACTGCCCTGGGCTCACTGCGCAAGGCCGGAATAAAACCCGACTTTCACATTGAAATGGAGCGCACTCGCCCAGTCGTTGAGTGGATTGAAACGTCTACCACGCCAGAATATCGTGAAGACATTATTTGCCTTGGGCTTAACACCGTTCACCCAGACACCTACGCACTGTTTAAAACCACCGGCATGGGGATGAAAAGTAATGATGTAGGAACACACTTTATTTGCCAATACATTGGCGACAATGAATTCGTGGTGAATTTTGCATTATGCAATCCCACAGTAGGAAATACTGGCGTTGCTTATGCAGCAGCACTCGGCTTTAAAAATATTTACCTGGTTGGTCTGGATCTTGGTTTTGCCAGCGATGGAACCCATCACTCATCCTTGAGCAAACACTATGACGTTAAAGATGAGCATCAAGAAAGCCTCAACCTGTATAAAGCAGAAACCGCAGGCAATAAAAAATTTCCTGGCAACTTTGGCGGTGAAGTTACATCAACACCGGTTTACGCCCACTCTCGCATCAGCATTGAAACCTTACTCAGGCAGTATCCACACATTAATTGTTACAATACTAGCAATGGTGTTTATATTCGCGGAACAACACCAATATCTATTACCGACATCACAATTGAACCAAGCGAACCTATCGACAAAAAAGTATTTAGTTACGCCCTTTACGATAAATATTTCAACATCAAAGGATTAAGAAAAATTGAATCGATAGAAAAAATTGCAGAATATTTTAGACCTGCAATTGATTTTTGTGATGAGATGGAAAAGTTATTTTCTTACAGAGCCAAAAACCGTGCAGATGCATTTAAAATGCTGGCCAAACAACATAAACGCGCGTTACAAGTTGGCTTAAATAACAAAACACAATACGCCTACTCCATCATGAAAGGCAGCATCCATTCTTTTGACTTTGTATTAGCCAAATGCTTGTATAATGGAAAAAATCAGGAAGAAGGTGTTGAGATATTCAATAAAGGAGTGGAACACTATCAGCGTTTTATTGCTCAGGCAAAACAAAAAATTAAATCCAGCCTACTGAAAAAAGATGCAAGGTCACGCAATTTGTCGCAGAAGCTAAAACATTAAAAAAATACAAACAGTAAAACATACTGGACTTACTTCCTTTAAGTAAGTCCAGATTATGCTAACAATTTTTTAACCTTGATAAAAAATTCTGCTGACAACTTATTAAACTTGCCAGAAATTTCACTGTTTTTTGACGCCAAATCACTCGGATTCCCGATAACAGTTGCTATTACTCTTGCAAGATCTTGCACAAAACTATCGCGGTTAGCATAAACCGCTCTTTCAAGCAGCTCTATTTCTTCATAAAGATCCCAAAGTTTTGGATAACTGATCAACGGTATGGCAGGAATATTCATCGCAATAGAACAGACATTGGTATGAAAGCGCATCCCCATGACCAACTCACATCGCTGGTACAATGAAAAGATATGATCACATGCACTCCAGCCACAAGCGAAGGGGGCAACGACTATCCGATCACGGCATAAACGGTCATCCAGATAGGTCATAAACTCACCAATAGACAATACATCGCGAAAAATATGTGGAAATAAAATAATTCGCAAATCAGGATTGGCGGCAAGTGAAGACTCTAAAAAACGGGCATATTGCGTTAAGAATTCTTTCCAGGTAATACCGCCATCAACTCCTGCAGGAAAACGTAATGCCTCCATGTCAGAGGCAATATTAACCCCCCAAAAACGCCCTTCCGGCAAATAAGAGGCAGACTCAGATTTACCCTTATAAAAAAAGCCACCATCGGGAACAATGTCCACACCAGACCATAAATCATTTCGATCTGGATAGGCGAGTTTGAGATTTTTTAACGAGCCATCATTGCGGAATGAAATAAGGACATTAGGCTGACGAATACACTGCTCAAGAAAACCGGAAAATTTAGCAAGATTTTCTGGCTTGCAACCTTTGTGGATATCAAAACCCACACCAAAAAATACCACCGGTGTAGTGATGGACTGTAAGCGCTCATTAGTAATATTGATGGTGGTTGCAGTAGCAGACTCATCCAACCAAGGCTCAAAGAAGTTACCACCACCAACAATCACCAAATCATGCTGATTAGCCAGCGCAACAAAGTGCTCATCGAATGCCCAACGATGCTCGCCCGTATAAATACGATAACAATATCGGATCTCTAGTTCGGTATATATTGGCTTAACATTTAAAACTGACTCGAGGCGTGAGCGCATTCCCGAGTGATTGGCGTTGTCGCCAATATTGCCTGTAAAACTCGCAACATGAAGTACTTTCATTAAATTCACATATCCACAAACGTTTTTTGCTTATTGATTTCCCATAATTGTTCACTTTGCAAGATAGCAAAAAATTTTTTACTGCTGTCACCTTCACCAAAATGTTGAATTGGCTCCCTGGGCAAGCCCTCAACAGAAGCAATTGCATTTTTTATAGCAGCAAATTCAGAAAGACAATTAATCACACTGGGTAGATTGGCACGATTGGCTTGGCGTGTACCTATATTAATTGCAGGCACCCCATAGTAAGGAGCCTCCATTAATGCTGAGCTGGAGTTACCAATAATAAACTCCGCGTTTTTCAGTAATGTCAGAAAATAATCAAAACGCATTGAGGGGTATACTTTAAAACTTAATGTATTCTTTTCAATACGGCCATATTCATTGATGATTCGCTCACTACCGCTGTCGTTATTGGGATAAATGACAACATAGTTTTTTTCCGAATCAACAACAGCATTGACCAACTCATGAATTTGCCGTTCTACATCGTGCACTTCCGTAGTAACGGGATGATATAGAAGAATAGAATAGTTTTCGAAAGGAATACCGTACCAATTTTTTACTTCATCTAGACTAGGTAAATCAGGAGAAAATAAAGAATCCACATCAGGAGATCCTATAGGGTAAATATTTTTATCGATTTCCCCTAATTGTATTAGCCGCTGCTTGGCGCGCTCATTGGTCACAAAATGCAGGTGTGACAACTTGCTCACTGAATGACGGATTAGATCATCGATAGTACCTGAAACCTCACCACCCTCAATATGCGCCACCAAAATATTATTAAGGCTTCCAACAATAGCGCCGGCTAATGCCTCCACTCTATCGCCATGGACAACCAGCATATCCGGCTGGATTTCTTTAACGTAGTCAGATAAACCAGCAATCGTCTTAGCCAATACAGAGTCCATGGTATCGCTGTAATTTTGATTGATGTATTGATAAATATTTTTATAGCCGCGACGCTCAATTTCCCGACAGGTATAACCATATTTACGGAGCATGTGCATGCCGGTAACAAATATATGAGCCTCAAATTCTGTGGAATTTTGAAGAATATCAAGCAAGGAACGAATCTTACCAAAATCTGCACGGGTGCCCGAAAGGAATACAATGTTTTTACGCACGTGTTAAATGACTCCTTTGACAGGCACAAGACCCTCAACTTGACGATATGCGAGCAACTGATCCGCTTCTATATCTTCCACTGCCACTTTACCGATGACATCATCATAAAATTCAGCAAGTATTTCTCCGGTACCCGGGCGCTTGACCCACAGATTATCTTCAGTAAATTTCTCACCTTTGTTCACGGGCTTGATGGTAACCACCGTGGCATAGGCAAAATTGATGGTTGGCTGCTCTTCTTTAACAATACCTTTTCGACCACCGCGCATTTTGTGTAACAACGCAGAACCTTGTATTAGTTCACTCATTGCTTGAGGATCCATTGAGCACACAATGTCGGGCCCTTCGCGCGTCATGGAATCAGTAAAGTGTCGCTCCAGTAAATCTGCCCCTAAAGCAACAGCACCAAGACATGCATAATTTCCTAAGGTGTGATCAGACAAACCAACAACGGCATCTGGAAATTCCTGTTGCAGTTCACGCACCGCCTCCAAACGCACCAGCTCCGGTGGCGTGGGATAAATATTGGTACAGTGCATCAGCGCGTAGGGAATTTTGTATTCTCTAAAAATCGCCACCGCTTTGCGAATACTCTCTATGGTGTTCATACCGGTGCTGAGAATAATCGGTTTGCCTTTTTTAGCAATGTGCTTGATTAGCGGATAATTGTTACATTCACCCGAACCGATTTTATAAGCCTGAACATTCATCCGCTCAAGGCGTTCAACAGCTGCACGCGAAAATGGAGTACTAATGAAGATAGCGCCTTTTGACTGAACATATTCTTGCAGTGCAATTTCATCTGCTTCATTAAGCGCACACTCTTCCATAATGTTGTAAATCGGTTTATCCGCATTACCAGGCTTTATGCGCTTTGCCTCGCCAGCCATCTCGTCTTCAACAATATGGGTTTGGTGCTTAATGACTTCTGCACCCGCAGCAACGGCAGCATCTACCATTTGTTTGGCGACAGCCAGAGAACCATTGTGATTGATGCCGATTTCGGCAATCACTAATGGCGGATAATCTGGCCCCACTAAACGGCCACCAATATTTACAACATTATTTTTCATTCTGTACTGCCCTCTCACGCAAACGCTGCTCTGCAATAACCAAATCCGCTGGAGTATCAATATCAAGACTATCGAGATTCGACATAAGATACGGAATGATGTGGGTGCGTGGAATTTTTTCTTCACGCATAAAATCATCCACTTTAAAAATATAAATTGCTCCATTGGGCATGTAGAGCGATGGCAGATCCTGGCGACGAGTATACGATGTATGCTCTCCGGCTAAGGGGTGCAAAAACTCACTGCCGCCCACATAGGCTTTCATGTATTTATTACTGATTTCATAGACACTAATCAAACTATGGCAGGTGGGAAAATCACGAAACTCTGCCAAGGCTTCACCAATATGGGCTGCCGTACGCAATGGGGATGTGGGCTGCAATAACACAATAATATCTTTGCCTGCCGGTTTTATTCGGTGAATAAATTCGGCAATCACAGGATCGGTTGGAGACTCGTCGCGAGCGAGATGAGGGTCGCGCTTGAGGCGTTCTGCACCATAGTAATGAGCCACCGATAAAATCTGGTCATCATCTGAAGAAACATAAGTGGTATCAATCACTCCGGCTTCCTGAGCAGCCTGCAGTGTGTAAGCCAACAGCGGTTGATCGAGTAATGGCGCAATATTTTTTTGCGGAATGCCTTTTGATCCTCCGCGTGCAGGAACGAGCGCGAATACGTTTGGCATAGGAGTGTCCAACTTTTGACGTTTGCAATAGTAATTAGTTATATAGCAAAGGATCTGCCAAAGGTCACGGAATTGATCAAGATTAATTTGATTAATACGAAACGCTAACCCATCCACAATACTGTGGACGGGTTAACCATTAGCTACTTTTAGATGTAAAGGGGAGACGATCCAAAATACCGTCCAAAAAGTCACCGGTTGAATTTAGGCCGCGCACGATAGATTCCATTGCCTGGAACTGCGCCATCAATCGCGCACGATAGGCTTCACTGCGACGATTCAGTGTTTCTTCATCATCCTTAACATTACTAATATCTTTGTTGATATTTGCTTCACGTTCTTTAATCAAACCGGAGGTTTTAAGGTAGTCATTGATCATTGTGGTCATAGTGCCGGCAAACCCGCGGGAGAAGGTAATACTGCCGGAGGTAGTGCCTGGCTGAACTGTCATACTCAGACCTTCTGCTTTAGTGTTTAACGCAGGCAGCAGTACATTGCCATAACCGAACGCCACTTCACCATTCACCGTTCCGCCTACATTAGTACCCGTGGTACCAGCGCCAACGCTAATACCCAAATCAGCCATATCGGTACCAACAGTAGAAAACTCCACCTTGCTGGTGGAGCCATAAGCATCCGATGCAAATACCAACGCGCCTGCATCAAAACTGACTGCAAGAGTAGATTTAACGGCCTTGAGATTCGTATCCAAATTGATAAGACTTTGTAGCTCAGTAGCCAGTTCTGCACCGGATGTGTAGATCTTTCCAGCCGGAAGAGTGATGGTTGCCGTTTCAATATCATTTAACTTGAGTTTAAAACTGTAATCTTTACCCGTGGTGTCCAACGGAAAAGTAGCAACCATTGCACCAGCGGTCAGCTTACCCTTACTAGGCTGTTGGGTAATAACAACATCGTAAGTACCAGGTTGACTTTTCGCGGAGTACTTAGTCACCTCAATACCTGAAACAGATGCAGAGGTTTTAGGTACAAATAAATCCCTGACCAGAGCAAAATTATTGTCGATAGCCGCGCGAAAACCTGTATTACCTTCACTTTCGGTGATTTTCAGGGAGCCATCTAACTCGGTGCGAATCCCCAAATTGGATAGACTGGTAAAACCACCACTTAATCCAGGAACCGATGCAGAAAGAATATTGCGCAGCCCTTTCATCATACTGGAAGCCAAAGGGTCCCGGTGCAGACTGCCGTAACCTTTGGCCTCTGTATCAAAACCCACCAGCTTTTCTACTTCAGTTCTAAATGTATTGTACGCAGTCACAAAATCACGGATGGTCTTTTCCGCGATAGATTTATCTTCGTTGATGGTTACGCTAACGGTTTCAGTAAGTGAACTGGCAAAGAGATCAAACTCCAGCCCCTCTACAACATCTTTGATTTGGTTGGATTCGCGGCTGACCAACAAACCATTCACTCTTACCTTCGCATCGAGACCTTCCTGCAATTGAGTCAGGTTGCGAGTAGTTTCATTAAAATTAAAACTGGCAAGCCCAAGGGCGCCAGCATCTTCTGCTGCAGTAATTTCAATTTCGTTTTTAGCGCCTGACTTGGAGGCCAATAACAATTTGAAGGAACCACCATCACTCACAATACTGG
>NZ_JBRFPI010000166.1:0-9462 GCF_053579595.1 Cellvibrio sp. | reverse complement strand
CAGAGTTTTAATATCCTTCGCGGCCGGTTGCATGGATTCAACGATATGCACCAGCGGTATGATGAAGGTTTGCTCGCCCACTGAAACACACATGCCATCAACGATAGCGAGGGTTAAGGGTAGATGAATGGTAAAGGTGGCGCCCTGCCCGGCGCGGGATTCAATATCAATGCGGCCACCTAAACTTTGCACATTACGTTTTACAACATCCATCCCAACTCCGCGCCCGGAGACATCAGTAACTGTTGCTGCAGTGGAAAAACCCGGCGAAAAAATTAATTGCCATACTTCTTCATCTTTAGGGTTATCACTCACACTAATATTATTCTCGCGCGCCTTTTCCAAAATTCGCTCGCGATTCAATCCACCTCCATCATCACTGATGCTGATCACGATATTGCCACCTTGTTGTGCTGCACGCAGAACCACAGTACCAGTAGGATTTTTTCCGCGCTCGCGGCGCTTCTCAGCCGATTCGATGCCGTGATCAATACTGTTGCGTACCAAGTGCGTTAATGGATCGACTAATTTTTCAGTCAACCCCTTATCCAATTCGGTTTCTCCGCCTTCGATAATTAAATCGATTTGTTTCCCCAGCTTGCTCGACAAATCGCGTACAACACGCGGAAAACGGTTAAACACAAAGGATACCGGCAACATTCGAATAGACATTACTGCCTCTTGAATCTCCCGCGTGTTGCGCTCAAGCTCATTGGCCACCGCTTGAAATTTTTCCGCCATTGGCCCTTCCAAACTTTTCCCTAGCAAGCTCATCATGGATTGTGTAATAACAATTTCGCCGACCAAATTGATAAGCTGGTCAACTTTGCTAACATCCACCCGAATAGAAGAGCTCTCCACAATGACTGTTTCACCACTTTTTACTTTTGGTGGCGATGCAGCAGAAGCTTTTTCTATCGATGGGATAAGCTGAACGGAATCTATTGGGCTTGCTGGAGCAGACTCATCCGTCGCCAGTGACGGGATCATCGGTGCAAGTATTGGGGACGTGGTTGAAGATGCTGGATCCTCAAAAAAACCAAAATAATCATTAATTGCCTGACCAGGAGAAGGGATGGATGCGGAAGCAGATTCAGGTACTGGAAAATCCTCAAAAAAACCGAAAGATTCATCTTTCAAAGGTGCCACTTGCTCTGGGCCAGATTTCACCGGCTCATCAAAGAACCCATAACTCTCCTCTTTTACTTCAGTTTCAATGGCATTGAAAAAGCCATAGCTCTCCTGGTTGCCATTTTCTGTTTCGGCGATACTTGATACATTACCTGCGGTAACCAACTCCAGTTTTTTTGTTAGTTCATACACTCCAGCCCAATTTAATTCATCACCCGTGCGATAACAGCGCAAAATTTCTTTTAGCTGATCAACAGAACTTAAAAACAAATCCACCATCTCTGTCGTAATCGCCATTTTCCCCTGACGAATTTTATCGAGCAGACTTTCCATAATATGCGTCACACTCGCCAGCGCATCAAAACCAAAAATGCCGCTCCCCCCCTTAATGGAATGAGCTGCACGAAAAATGCTATTCAGCATTTCACTATCGGGATTAGTCACGTCCAGCTCAAGTAATAGCTGCTCCATCTCATCGAGGTGTTCCTGGCTCTCCTCGAAGAAAACGGCATGGAATTGTTTCATGTCAATCGACATTTCTCACATCCTTCGCAATACCAATATCAAAACTGCAGGGGCGCCGCTTGCTGCTCCCCTGCATAATAGAATTAACCCATAACCTTTTTGGCAATCTCCAACAATTTGGTTGGATCAAATGGCTTGACCATCCAACCGGTAGCCCCTGCTGCGCGCCCCTGCGCTTTCATTGCATCGCTAGCTTCTGTTGTGAGCATCACAATCGGCGTGCGCGTGTGCGCAGGCAATCCACGCAATGATTTAATTAGAGTGAGACCGTCCATATTCGGCATATTTTGGTCAGTCAATACAAAATCGTAGGTTTTGGTTTTGCATAAATTAAATGCCTCCAAACCGTCTTTAGCGGCAGTCACTGTGTAACCTGCAGATTTGAGTGTGGCTTCTACCATTTGCCGCACTGAGACTGAATCATCCACAATTAATACATGCTTACTCATAACAATTACCTTGTGAGCTAAATATAACAACATCCATCATGACGAACCGATTATGGCTTTAATGAAATTACCGGGAGGATATATTTCAACGCTTTGTGCCAGATTACGAATCAACGTCAATCCACGACCAGAAAACGCTAAATCATGTGTACCCTTTGTGCTACAAAAGTTATAGCCGTTACCACTATCGCGTACACTAACCTCGAGACTGGGGCGATCTTCACCTTCCTGCCATGTGAGATGCAACTCAATAAAATCTAAATCAGTTAGTTGGGAAAGTCGCTTTTCTCGCTCATCAAAATAATGACTGAAACCACCCTCCGCATCTTTTATCGACGAATCCAACTTCAATATTCCGTGATCAATTGCGTTGCTTACCATTTCACTGACAACAAGAAAAACAATCTGACAGAAAACTTGATTAATGCCCAAATAATGTAAAAACTTATTGCACAATGGAGGAATTTCACAGGTCGCAATCTTCCTTCCTGAAATTTTTACACTCCATGAAAAGTCACCAATATCTTCCTGTACAAAACCATGACCAATGCTATCGCGCAGCTGTTGTTCGCAGCTGGCAAATATCGTTTCCGGCTCCAGCATGCAGATAGACACATCATCTTTATATTGATCTCGCCCGGTATAATTTCTTAACGCTTCAATCAATACCGACTGCAAATTTTCATCCTGCATTTTTACCAGTTCAGCCACTCGTGCAGATGAAAACGGATTACCTGTATCATTCACCTCTTCAATTAACCCGTCGCTATACGCAACAATGGTTCCTTGCCCGGGAAAATCGCAAGTAATAACATTCGCATCAAACATATCCTCCTCTAGAATTCCCAAAGCCATATGCTGGGAGCGAAAAGCTTGCAACACTTCACCTTGATGCACCCAATAGGCTGTCGGCATACCGCCATTCCACACATCAATTTCTTTCCGCTCCTGATGCAGCTGAATCAGTATCGCGGCAACAAATCGATCTTGCGGGGTGTCACGAATTAGTTTTTTATTGATTTCAGTCACTATGGGTTCAATATGGAAAGCTTTAGCGACCATGCTATTAAAAATGGATACGACAGGCATGACAGTAATAGCAGCAGACAAACCATGCCCGGTAGCATCTGCCAACAAAAAATAAAGATCCCCACCTGGTGAAACCTTGGCTAATGCGATATCACCACTAAAGGATGAAGACGATTTTAACCACATGGATACGCCATTAATGCTTTCACTATTTTGGCGTAACAAATATTCATAGGTAAATTTTGCAATGGATTCTTCACGCTCGGCCTCGCGCTTGAAGCGTTCCAACTCGGCATTCTGCTGACTGATAAGCCGCTGCATAGCTACCGAATTAATTAATGCACTTACCTTTAATGCCAGAAGTGACAAATTGACGGGTTTAATAATGTAGTCCGCCACCCCGCTAGCAAAACAATTCTCTAGAAAAATGGCATCTTCATTGCCACTGATCATAATGACGGGCGGGCGCTGAAGTGAGGTATGGCTATTGATATTGGACAATAATTCCAAACCGTTGCCGTCAGTCAATTGATAATCCAATAAAATCAGATCGACCTCTGTACCCGCTTTTAATATCTCCATTGCAGCAGCAACACTGTAGGCGGAGTGAGTATCAAAGCCTTTATTTTTCAAAAACTGGCAGAAGAGCTCATTGAGGAACTCGTCGTCATCGACGACCAATATATAACGCTGCGATGAATTCGGGTGGCCATTCATGATGATCAAATGTACTCAAAAATCCTTTGCATATTTGCCATCGTCAGTATTTGCGCTGTAGCCCCCTTGGCACCTTGAATCATCATTTTCTTATTTGCAGCAGCAGCGCGCCGCTGCCACATCAGCATCATTCCGAGTGCCGCACTGTCTAAATATTCAACACGGCTAAAATCAAACACGATCCCATCTATCGCAGTATCGTCTATGTACTCTGCACACTGCCGCTGGAACTCTTTGTGGTAGCCATAATCAAATTGATTAGGTAATAGCATCTTTGCATGATTGCTCATAATCCAATCCATCTAGTCGCATTCAATTAATTTACCCAATTACTATTCACTTAACTGATATCAATAATTTTTTGTAGATTGGCTAACTGCAAAATTTCTTTCGGCGCCGTTTTTAAATTGATCATCACTAGTTTTGACTGCCGCGCTTGAGCTTTTTTTTGCGACATAACCAATAAACCTATACCTGCACTATCAATGTATTCCAGTTCAATACAGTCCAAAGTAATTGTTCCGGCATTATTCAGCGCCTCAGTAATTTTTGCATTAAACTCGATACTTGACGAATAATCGAAACGCTTAGGCATTCTAATGGTGGATGTATAGGTCATAAAATTCTCCGCAGCTTATTCTAAAAAAAATCTATTGAGCCGCTTTCTACCGAGCTGGCAGATACCGGGTTATGTTTTTGGCGAGCACTGGCTTCTTTATAACGGGTTAGCTCGTCTATTAGACGTGAAAAATTATTGTGTGGCGCCGTTAATGACGTGGCAATAGGAACTAGTTCTTCTAACCGCTGAATTGTGTGACGTATATTTTGGGTGGACATATCTTCAAATTGTAGTGCACGCATTGCATTATGTAATGCGTTCACTAACTGCACGACCAATTGCTCCATATCTTGCGTAATATCCTGATCTTTATCTGCTTTTTTTATTAGGTTGTCACTAACACCTTGCATCTCCGCTTTGGCCTGCAGGACATAGGTCATATCTTGCGAGGCAACCTCACCTACAGTATTGGTAAGATCATCGATTGCAGCCGCTATACCGCGCAACTGCTTTTGAATTTCAAGACTAAAACCTGCCGAGCGATTAGAAAGCGCGCGCACCTCATCGGCGACTACCGCAAAGCCACGCCCTGCCTCACCTGCACGTGCAGCTTCTATTGCGGCATTTAATGCCAACAGATTGGTTTGCGCTGCAATCTGGTCAATATCTTTAAGGGCTTTAAGTACATCCGGCATTTGGTCGGCAATCGCACCTACTTTTTCAACCAGCTCCATGGAAGACGCACTCATATTTACTGTGGTATCGACGAATTGGTTAAGCAAGTTGTAAGTGTTTTCCGCAAACAAACTCATGCGCGACGAAATGGATTCGTTACTTTTATCGTCGCCTGCTTCGTATAAAAGACGCTGAACACCCACCTGTTGCTCTTCCAACAATTCTTTAATTTTTTGAAAAGCATCAGCGAGGGTACTAACGGCATCAGACTGAATGCCAATTTGTGCAACGAGATTGCTCATGCTTTCCTGCACGACTTCATTGATAACCACACTGGTTTCGCTCAGTGCGGCGGGCGCGGAGATGGATGCAGCGAATTGATCCTGAACAACGTTGGACGATTTATTATTAATAGCCGACAGCAAGCTATACCCCAATACTGCAGAAACAAATATCGGGCCAGCCAGCGGATGAAGATAGATGCCCAACAAGCACCCACCCAACAAGGCAATGGCTATCAGCCAAAGAGATTTCACCTGCATAAGTGCATCCAACTCCATTTATTCCATGGCAAATAGTACTTGCTGATCACCAAAAGAATGACTGGGATCAAAACAGGATCATTTAAAAGTAGCAGGTTTATTTCAGGTTGCGTTGTTTGCCAAAGCTTTGACGGTATTTTTATATAATCGCGGTAAAACTTTTAATGCAGATCAAGGAAATGATAAATAGAAACACTGATTAGTAATTTTTTTATCGCGATTTCCTATTAAAATTTATTTTTAGAAATAAAAAAGCCGGCATTTATTCATTGCCGGCTTTTGTTAGAACGAAATCCATTACATCGGATTACACAATTACTCCTTATTGCACCTGGACAACACCTTCTTCAATTTTTGCTTTCCAGATTTGCGGGCCAGTGTTGTGCACTGATTCGCCGCGTGAATCTACCGCGACAGTCACCGGCATATCTTTGACGTCAAATTCATAAATCGCTTCCATTCCCAACTCCGGGAAACCCAAGACTTTGGCGGATTTAATGGCTTGTGCAACCAAATAAGCAGCGCCACCAACGGCCATCAAATACACGGATTTGTTATCGCGAATCGCTTCAATCGCCGCCGGGCCACGTTCCGATTTACCGATCATGCCGAGCAGACCGGTTTGCTCAAGCATAGTGCGGGTGAATTTATCCATGCGGGTTGCGGTAGTTGGGCCAGCTGGGCCAACCACTTCGTCGCGGATTGGGTCAACCGGGCCGACGTAATAAATGAAGCGACCTTTCATACTCACCGGCAACTCTTCACCTTTGGCGAGCATATCGGTCATTTTCTTGTGTGCGGCATCGCGACCGGTGAGCATTTTGCCGGAGAGCAATACGGTTTCACCGGTTTTCCAGTCCAACACATCTTCGGGTTTCAATGTGTCGAGATTTACTCGACGAACACTGTCGCCCACATCCCAACTGATTTCCGGATAATCTTCCAACGCTGGAGGAGTTTGTAAGGCTGGACCTGAACCATCCAATACAAAATGCGCGTGGCGAGTCGCGGCGCAGTTGGGGATGATGGCGACCGCCTTGTTCGCGGCGTGGGTTGGATAATCTTTTATTTTCACATCGAGCACGGTAGTCAAACCACCCAAACCTTGGGCACCAATACCCAGGCGATTTACTTTGTCGTACAACTCGATGCGCAATTCTTCGTAATGATCTTTTGCACCGCGCGCTTGCAACTCTTGAATATCAACCGGATCGAGCAGCGCTTCTTTTGCAAGCAGCATGGCTTTTTCCGCCGTGCCACCAATACCAATCCCAAGCATGCCTGGTGGGCACCAGCCAGCGCCCATCTCGGGGACCACTTTAAGCACCCAATCCACCACAGAATCAGATGGGTTCAGCATTGCAAATTTAGTTTTTGCTTCAGATCCACCGCCTTTGGCCGCTACATGTACATCAACAGTATTGCCGGGGACTATGTTGTAGTGAATAACGGCAGGCGTATTATCGCCGGTGTTTTTGCGCGCACCGTCGGGATCGGCGAGGATCGATGCACGCAATACGTTATCGGGATTCATGTAAGCACGGCGTACACCTTCGTTGACCATATCGGTGAGACTCATTTGCGCATCCCACTGTACATCCATACCCACGGTGACAAATACGGTGACGATACCTGTGTCCTGGCAAATCGGACGATGCCCCATGGCACACATGCGCGAGTTAATCAGGATTTGCGCCATCGCATCTTTAGCGGCTTTGCTTTGCTCGCGCTCGTAGGCTTGGTGCACAGCCTGGATGAAATCAACGGGGTGGTAGTAGGAGATAAATTGCAGCGCATCAGCGACGCTGTCGATCAGATCTTGCTGGCGAATCACGGTTGGCATAATGGACTTCTCGATGGTTAGGTCGTTAAGCGGAACAGGTAAAAAGTGGCGGCAATTCTACACCATGCCGACGGATTATTTCGCCAGATTGCGTGCAAACAGGCGACAACCAGCTAGGCTGAAATAAGCGACGCCATCAAGGAATCAAATGGTTATGAACTCTCTTTCACTGCGTTTTAAACTCAGCCTCAGCATTGCATTTATCCTCGCCTTTAGCATGGGCAGCTTAAGTTTTGTCGCTTGGCGCTCTATGTCCAAAAGTGCGGAAACCTCAATCAAACACAGTGCCAGCTCAATGCAGGAGACCATTGATGGCAGGCTGCGCGATATCGCTCAAGCCAGCGCTCTGGAGACCAGCACCCTGCTGAACCGCAGCGCCGACATATCACAACATCTGGCCGCCATTCTTAGCAGCACGGCAGTTGGCGCAAGCGCACCCAACTACTCGCGCGCTCAGGTAAAACAACTTACCTATGACCTATTGCTCTCCTCCCCCTCAATTTCGGCCATCTACGCCCAATTTGAGCCGAACGGCTACGACGGGCGCGACGCTGAATTTATCGGCGATAAACTCTACAGCTCAGAAATAGGGAGCGTTGGAATTTACTGGGTGAAGGAGAACAACCAAGTTAACTTCAGCCAAGTTGACTATGCATCCCAAACGGATACCAGCTTGGATGAAAATGGACAGCGCAATTCCGAGTGGTATTTATGCAGCAAAGACAGCTTAAAAACCTGTTTGCTGGAGCCCTATCTGGATGAGATTAATCCGGGCAACTTTATGCTCATGACCTCCGTGGTTGCGCCGGTAAATGCAAACAAAGAATTTCGCGGAGTAGCTGGCATCGACATCAACTTGCCCGTTCTGCAAGAGCGTTTACTTGCACAAGCTCAATCACTTTATTCAGGCAAAACCAGCATGTACCTGCTGAGTTCAAAAAATTTGGTGCTCGCGAGCAACCAGCACCCTGAACTGTTGGGTAAACCACTTGAATCGGGCGACAAAACCCTCGCCAACGCAATAACACAAAGCAGCCAAAATCAATTCGTGTTCAACGACAATATTATTACTATCGCGCCTATCAAAGTAGACGCAGTACAAAACCAGTGGAAGATGGTGATAGTAACCCCGCGCGCAATCGCGTATGAGGTTGTCGATGAACTGTCCACGTCGCTGCAAGCAAGCAGCATTAGCACAGCAACCAATATGATTAGCCTCGCCATTGTTTTGCTTATTGTTTTTGTAGCGATTGTCTCTCTCTGGATTAAAACGTCGACCCAACCCATTCTGCGCATGAGTGCAATGATGCGCGAGCTCGCCAGTTCCGATGGCGACTTGACCCGTAAATTAATTCCCTCCAAGGACAAAGAATTAATTGATATGGCCGATGGCTTCAACAGTTTTACCGAAAAACTGCGCGCGATGATTTTGGCTATCAAACGCGACTCAGAAGAACTCAAACAACAATGCAACAATTTAACCGGCACATCAAAAAATACCCGCTCTGCAACAGAAGTGCAGGTTGAACAAATTCAAAATATTATGACAGCGATTCATCAAATGTCTGCCACCGCAAACGAAGTAGCGAAGCTAGCAAGCAACACCTCTACTGATTCGGAAAGCTCTGTCAGAGCGATTACTAATGCGCGAGACTTATTCCAACGTACAGTGGAAGAATTTAAAGGGGTTGCAACCGACTTCTCCAACTCCAGCCAAAAAATTCAATTGGTGGCTGAAAGCAGCAACAAAATCAGCGGCATTACCGACGTGATCCAAGGTATAGCGGCGCAAACCAATTTACTTGCACTCAACGCAGCCATTGAAGCGGCACGCGCGGGTGAGCAAGGCCGGGGGTTTGCAGTGGTTGCCGATGAAGTGCGCTCGCTGGCCGCACGCACCCAAAAATCCACCGAAGAAATTAAACATTTGATTCAAGCGTTGCAGCAACAAGTCGATCAAACGGTTGTGCAAATCAATCAGAACACCCAGCG
>NZ_JBRFPI010000165.1:0-9479 GCF_053579595.1 Cellvibrio sp. | reverse complement strand
AGCGCATTTCCTGAGTTCATCAATTGACGCTGTGAATTCAAGGAAGCGACATTGGTGTTAATGACTAAAGGCATAATAAATCTCCTAATGATTGTTCCTGTTCACAGTTGCGTTTGCTGTGACAAGCCGACTGATGAAGCCCAGTGACATCGGTAATCAGATTCCGGGGTCGGTGAGAACTTCGTGGCAAGACTTGTAAGAAATTTATTACCAACAGGATTTCTATACGGGTCGCCTAAACCCGATTTTGCACAGACCGTGCCAATACATTTTTACGGAGAGCGTTCACCCCACCCGAAGGTGTGCAATCGCGAGTGATAAAAAGAGGAGGGGAACAAAAAATTGACTAAAAAATTTCAAAAAAAATAAACACTTTTTTAAAAAAATAGATGTGTGAAAACGAAAAAAATAGGGCAGCTTTCGCTGCCCTATTTTTTATTAAACAAACCACAAACCACTTTCATAAAAACATCATAACTAACTATTTTTAAAGGGTTTTATGCTTGCGCACTAAACAGTTGCCCAGGTTCGTCCGGACTGTGTTGTTGCGCCAAGCGCAGAAAAGTTTCATCAGGAATTTGACGAATAACTTCTTGCGTTGTGCGATCCAACACCTTTACCACTGTCTCTCCAGAACTCGGGTCATAAGTGAAGTTCAGATCACGTTGTGTTGACTGAATATATTCATTCATTTGCGCAACAGCAGCACGAACTTTCTCTTCGATCGCCTTGGAATTGACGGCTTCCGGTGGTTGAGATCTTGCCGCATCAGCGGCAAGCGGCAAATCGTTGCCGGTTTTTTGACCTTTTGCACTGCCCGCCTGTGGCGAAACCGGCACAGGCATAACCGGTACCGGGGTCGCAGCGACTTTAGTGAATTCATTCATACATTAGTCCTCACCAGGGTTACCCCCAGACGCTTGTTTTAACAAGCGCTTGGGGGGAACTAGTCAACTTATCTCAGCAGAGACAGTACTTGTTGTGGACGAGCGTTGGATTGAGCCAACATTGCCGATGCCGCTTGTTGCAACACTTGTGAACGGCTCAGGCTTGCAGTTTCTGCAGCGAAGTCAGCATCGGTAATACGTGACCGCGCAGTCGCTGTTTTCTCTGAGATATTCGCCAGGTTAGATACGGTAAAGTCCAAACGGTTGTTGACCGCACCGAGGTTTGAACGCGTATCGTTGATGGTTGTCAACGCGTTATCAATTACCTTGATGGCTTTCTGTGCGTTAGCTTGGGTATCAATGCTGATTGATGCAATCGCAGAACCGAAGGCACCGCCGGCAGTATTATTTGCTTCAAGAATACCTATTTCAGCCGCGCTGGCATTAATACCCAACTCAAAGCTGATAGGGTTACCGCTTGCACTGGTCAACTTGATACCGGCTTCTACAATAGTCGCGCCGGTAGCGGTTATCGCAGTAGCGGCAGTAGTCACGGTACCCAAGGTTCCAGCCATAAATTCAACAACATCTACACCCGCAAAACCGTCTGCAGTGCCATTAAATACAGACACACTACCATTGTTAAACGCGATGGCCCCTTGGTCACTTTTCAGAATGACGGTATTGCCATTCAGCTGAGCGGTTACGCCGGTATTATTTGCATTATCATTCAACTCAGTTACCAGCTCGGCCAAAGACGAAACGGCAGCCAAATCGATTTCAACACCATTAATATTCAATGCGCTATTAGTGCCAGCGAATGTGGTGTTGGTAATTGACACACCATTGAAATCCAATGTCGCAGAAGCAAATGCGTTAGCCGTTACGCCCGTTTCAGTAGTTGACTTATTGATTGCGTTGATTTTGCCGAGCAAACTATCGGTGTCTTTGTTGGAGATAGTTACACCGTTAACTTTTACATCACCTACACCCCACGCCAAATCAGCACCAAGGGTACCAGCAGCAATACCAGCTCCTTCAATCACCCCACCTTTGGTGGATTCACGGAAGCCAAGGTTGCTCAGGTCTTCCAAAGTACCAGTGCTGCCGCGAGTGATAGTAATTGGTTTGTCAGTATCCGAAGTTAACACCACACGGCCACGTTGTGACAATCCATCACCCACACCGGTTTCCATACCCAGCGCATCACCCAAGTCAAGGCCACCCGAAGCTGCCACAGCAATTGTGCTACCGGTATTGTTGCTCAACACCAGACGCCCATCCTCACCCACTGATGCATTCACCGCACCTCCGGTAACGCGATTGATGGCTTCAGTAAGCTCTGCCATAGAGGTGGTATTTTCGCGCAATTGATAAGTCTGAGTACCGCCATTAACTTCGGTAACAGTAATATTCAAACCTTCGCCAGCATCGTTATCGATAATGCCGTTACCATTTGATGAAGCTTGTAATTCAGTTAAGGCAGAGGCGGTTACACCAGTAATGCGCTCATTAATATTGGCAACCAAGTCAGACAAGGTATTGGCATCACCTGATGCACCAGTGTCAAAGGTACCAATTGATTGACCATTAATCAGGACATCTCCATCTTCGATATCTGTACCGAGTGAAGCCGCAAATACTGAAGCAGCGAGGTTAATTTCGTCACCCAACAAGTCCACCGCTGTAGAACCCATGCCCAGGGTTTTGGCATCCATCGCTTGCACTTTAAAGCTGATGGTTTGGTTGGCGTCGGAGCCTACTTGCAGGTCAACCTTGCCTAATGAGCCATCCAACAGGTTTTGACCGTTGAATGAAGTGGTTTTAGCGATACGATCCAATTCTGATACGAGTTGTTGAACCTCGGCATTCAGTGTTTGGCGGTCGCCAGCGGTGTAGATACCGTTCGCTGATTGTACCGACAGCTCACGCATACGTTGCAGAATGTTGGTTGATTCGGACAGCGCACCTTCCGCTGTTTGAATCATAGAAACGCCGTCGTTGGCATTACGGATTGCTTGGTCAAGACCGCGCACCTGCGATGTCATGCGGTTACCAATCGCCAAGCCCGCATCGTCGTCTTTTGCTGAGTTGATGCGGCTACCTGATGACAAACGCTCAGTTGCGCGATCAAGCGCATTGCCTGAACTCATCAACTGACGCTGAGCATTCAGAGAGGCGACGTTTGTGTTAATTACTAAAGCCATGATGAATCTCCTGGATTAATGTCTGTTCGCAGTCTGGCTGCTATAACAAGTCGGTTGATGAAGTCTGAGGACAACGGACTAATCAGCACTTCTAAACAGGTTATCGACACATACGGGAGTAGCTTTAGAATTTTTTTATGGCAGGAACCAACTATTTACACTGAGAATTGCTAAATTTTATTGCAAAGGGTTATAAAGAAGAGAGGGTCGTCAACTTATCGACCATAAGCGTCTATCGCTCTTGCTGCACGAGAATTTTGACGTAATTCTGACGCAGCATTTTCGCGATTAGCCTCAGCTAATGAGGCCAACGCTTTATTAATAGTCTGAATTTCCTGAATTACGCTTGCCGCTTTAGCTTCGAGGTCAGCTTGGGCAAGGGATTGCAGGTACTCTTGATCGTTGAGGGATAACAACCCTTGCTGGCGTTGTTGAACCAGAGTTTCAAATGACTCCCAGTCGCCCGCCTGGGCCAGAGATAAAAGTGCTTGGGATTGGCTGAGCGCACGTGTCAGGGGGTCTAGCAGGGAATCGATATCCATAAGCCGCTCTTCATAAAGGGACAACAGCAGACTAACTCTATAGAACAAGATTAGCAAAAAATAATTGGCCTGCGCGCAAATTAACACTTACAGGCTATTACAACAGGCCAAATATTTATTCATAGCTAACCGCGCCTACAACTATAAATAACTGAAGAGAGATAACTGACTTACTTTTGCAAAACTTTGATGAGATGCATTTAAAATTAGTGTTTGCATGGATAATTGAATACTAGCCTCACTCACATCCACACTTTCCAGACTGGCCAACACAGTTTTACTCGATAATGTAATATCCAAATTCAAGTCTTTTGCGCTTTCAAGCGTATTTAACCTTGCCCCGACCTCCCCTTGTACGGCAACCAAATTTGTCACGGTATTTTCAAGATTTGTCAGGGTTTTAGCGATCAGCTTTGCGAGCTCCGCCTTGCTTACTGAAGTGTCTTGCACATTTCTCATAGCATCACTAAAGCGCGACAAGGTAGTTAACAAACCTTGTTTATCGGTAGATTCAACAAAAAAACTATCCCCAGGCAGCACTAATAAGCCTCGCGTCGATGATGTGCCGATGCCTTGCGTATTTAAGCCCGTTACATCATCTAAAAAAGTGTTACCCCCTTTTATAGTGACCTTCGCATTAGAACTGGAAATAATGCCTTGATCAGTCACCGTTAAGCCCAAACGCATTAATTGCGCAGCATTGGCGGGATCATTAAATGCATTAGCCAAATCCGTTGCATTAGTAATGTTTTGATTAAACGTTATAAATTCAGTTTTCCCATTCACCTCCAACTGAAAGGTTAAGGGTGTGACACTAAAATCGTGTGCAGCGGCAAATGCAAACGGTAAATTGACCGAGCTGGTTCCGCCGCTCTGTGTTGCAAAACCCAAGGCGGTATCCGTGTCTGCACTACCGTTACTGATTGTGATATTCAAACCCGTCGGAGAATGAAACCCCGTAGCATCGACAGTGATACCCAAATTAGCCAATTTATCGGCATTGCTATTCGGTGCCCCCACGGCACTGTTAAATGCTGCAGCCAAATCTGTCGCGTTAGTGACATTTTGATCCAACAACAAGGTTTCCGTTTTGCCTCCCACAGAGATGGAAATGGTGGTGGGTGTTAAAGAGAAGTCGAAAGCACCTACTACACCAAAATCCAGGTCTGCTGCAATTGCAGCCTCCCCGGGATAAGGATTACCCAATACTTGAAAACGCGCACCCGCCACCTCTATATCCACACCAGCAACATAAGGTTGATCAACTAATAACTGTTTACCATTCGATTTTTGTGTAACGGTATAATTGACAGCAGCAGCTGTTTTGGTAAATGACACCACCAAATCATCAGGATACAAAGCATCAAATTCTGCTTGGTCAAAAACCTGTCCAACGGTAATAATTGCCGGAGGGTTGGATTTATTGGACGCACTGGCAGAAGTATTAAATGTATTATGGCCGCTAGGAATATCCACAAATGCTTTTTTACCCGAATCACTCACCGCTACGCTCACTGATGCAGATGCCTGCAAGCGTAACTGCCCCTCATCACCCAAATAATGAAAGTTGCCTCCGCCATCGCCTACAAAAGGTTGGGTGCCACTTTGATAACCGGCGAAAATATATTGCCCAGAAGCATTGCGCGTATTTTGTAAATTCATCAGCTCGCTGATACGTGTATCCACTTCAGCCGCCAGTGCATCGTAGTTAGATGATGTCATCACTGCCGTGTTACCGGCTGATACGGCCATCTCGCGCATACGCTGCACCAAGCCCACGATACTTTGGAGATTAGTTTCTTCCAAATTCAGACTGTTTTCTGCCACATCAATATTTTTTTTATACTGTTCCGTACGCGCCAATTCCATGTTTAATTGTAAAATTGTTGCCGCTGCAACAGGATCATCTGCAGGCGATAGCACACGTTTACCCGTTGCAATTTGTTCCTGGGTTTTGGTAATAGCAGCTTGGGCCTGACCAATGCCCAGATTGGCAATATTATAAATTTGTGTGGTAGATACACGCATAATGAATTCCTCAATAGCGGCAAAAAAGCGGCAAGAGATTGCCAATATTTTGCTGATAAGAAACTCAACGCACAAAGTGTTCCAACTTTCACAGAAAAGATGACGGGAAAGGAAATAGCCAAAGAAGAATTAAACAAGAAATGACAGAGTCTTAGTCGCTGACAAGACTCACACAGGGTCATACTGGAAATTGAAATTAATAGCGCCGAATTATTACAAAGAATTCAATAACGTATCAAATAATTCCCGAGCAACGGATATCACTTGCGCATTAGCTTGATAAAGTTGCTGGAATTTAATCAAATCCGCCGCCTCTTCATCCAAATTCACACCGGAAATACCTTCACGCATAGTTTGTGTTTGCTCTAGTAAACTTTTACTGGCTTCAGTATTAATTTTTGAAAGGCTACTTTTGGTGCCCACCTCCTCAACCATTTTTGAGTAGCCATCAGCAAAGCTTAGGGTGCCGTCTTGCAGGGTCTTAATCGAGTCAAGAGCGGTCATCGCCAATGCATTACGGTTATCATTTTTTCCGTTGCTATTAAACCCTACTGTAAATGTATCTCCTGCTTTGGGTTGGCCATTGATGGCCACCTGATACCCGAGAAAAGAGGAGGAAGCAAAATCGGGCAAACTACTATCACCAAATAATGGACTATTAGTTGGCGATGTTTGCAGACTAATGCCATTAGCCATAGTGATATCAACACGGCCACCCACTGTCACAGTGCTTTGCTCCACGGTCCCCACTGTTAAAGGATCATCTTGCCCGGTTAAACGCACATTGGGATTTCCAGTACCGTCATTGACATCAATGGAATTAATTCCAGCATTTGACGCAGATAAACGAATATCCAAATTAACGCCTGACGATGCCACTAAACGCAATTCCGGCATACCAGTAATTGGGTGATTGGTACTCTGCGCACGAATACCCAAGGCTTTTAGATTTTCATTGGAGTTAATCCGCTCCGCAATATAATCGTTAAATTCCGCTTCACTTACGTTTGGATTGGGGACATCGGATGCAAAGGCGTTGTTAGCGAAATTGTATTCCAACAAATTTTCACCATTAACAGAAAGCTGCAATGGTGGTGCATAGGTAGTGGTATCAAAATTAATATCGGTAATGGTTGCAGTAGTAAACGCGTTGGCAGAAACACCCGATAGAGCACTAATCCTCGCAGCTGTTTGCGCAGCCGAAGCACCAGGCGAGGTCGTAATGGTTTTATTGGTAATTGCACCGGTTTGCGGGTCGCGAATAGTGAATCGCAATTGTTCCGCCAAATAACCATTAGATTGCGGCAAACTGGCGGCAGTCATAGGGCCGGGTAAATCGGGCGGCTCAGTTGCTGTTTGTGCAACACGTCCTGACGGTAAACCAAGCCGATCACCATTACCGGTAACACGTGTCTCACCAACATCGGTAGTAAAAATATTATTGCTTGCACCCGGAATAAACGTTTGGTCGCGCATAGCGGGAACCAAATCTTTTGGATTTGCCGGATCTGAGTTATCCAAAACATCGTAAGTCGTTTCTGATGTAAAACGAATAATGATTGGTGGCGACAAAGTGCCAGGAGTACTGAATGCAGGCAAACGATTACCATCAATATCGACCAGACTTAATACTTCACCCGCATTGATCAAACCACTGCCCGAGTTGCTAGTATTGCCAGCCGTACGAATGGGAGCAGCAAACGCCAAATCTTCTGGCCGTTTTATTTCCGCATGGATATCTCTGGAACCTTGTTTGGTTGGCTGGAGTGTAAACGTATCGCCGCCCTGAAAAGAGCCACTGGTTAAATTTACTGTAACACCATCGAATGAAATAGTGGCGGGATAAGCTCCAGTCAAAGTGCCCTGCTCCACCACATTTTTATCTGACAAACGAGTAATGACATAATTACTGGTGTTAGGGACTATCTCAAAACGATAATCGCTGGTGGTCAACTGACTAATATCATCAATGGTGACGGAAATATTGCGATCATATGGTTGGGCGTTTTGTCCATGTACCACGCGATTAGCTGCTGACACAGGATCATTGATATCGCCAAATAATTTTTGCCCATAATCGCCATCCAGATCAATACCTTGTTGCTGCTGGGTATTGAATTGGTCAGCAATTGCTAGCGCAATACGCCCCAATTCATTCATTGAGGGGTAAAGAACTTGCTCACGAAAACTCAATAACCCACCAATCTGGCCACCGGAAATTTGGGCAGTCACATCAGCAACAGATGCATTACTCTTCAGTTGAATTTTTCCATCATTACTGACACCAAATGAGCTGACTTGAGTACCAACTACCAAGGGCTGGCCGTTGCCAATAAATATATTGACATCGCCATCATCTTGCTTAATGACTTGCAGCGATACCAGCTCTGACAACTTCCGCAACGCTTCATCGCGTTTATCCATCAAGTCATTAGGCTGATTGCCGTCGCCAGATGCGCGTTTATCTGCAATTGCCTGGTTCAATGATGCAATTGACTGCGCAAGAGAACTCATCTGCGATGTGACAGTATTTATTTCACGATTCACACTCTTCTCAACATCATCCATGCGCTGATACAAATTATTAAAACGAATACTTAGACTTTCGACCTCGGTCACAATTAACTGACGGCCAGGTGTAGACGAAGGATCATTTGCACCGTTTTGCATAGACGCAAAAAAAGTTTGTAGAGCCCCTGTTAATCCAGTACTTACATCAGCAAACAATTTATCCAGCTTGCCAATATTGGAGTTGTATTTATCGAGCTGATTAAAAGTCGATGTATCCTGGCGTAACTGTGCCGTTACAAATTCATTGACTATTCGCTCAATCGATACTGTAGTAACACCGGAACCAATAAACCCCGCACTACCGATATTTTGTTCCGGGCGAGTAGCATAGTTAACTTCCTGCCGCGTATAGCCAGCATTATTGGCATTGGAAATATTATGCCCAGCGGTTCGCAGCGCATTCTGACTAGCCTGCAGCCCAGAAATGGCATTGGAGAGAATTCCAGACATAGGACTACTCCACTAATTTTCGGCCAGCAATGGCCGCGGTAGACAATAATGTTTGCGCCGACTGAGCCAATTCATTGACGGTACGAATGGCATCGCTATTTAACAAACCTTTAATTTTTTTCGCATAACCAGGATCAGTTGCATAACCTGCGGATTGTAACGCGTCTGCATAAGCTGACGAATTTCTACCTGCACTCAGTGCTTGTTGGTAGCGCGGATTATTTTTCATAAGATTGACGTAATCAGAAAAACTTTCTGCGTAATTGGTGTATTTACGAAAATCAGACTTTTCATTTGTTGCTATACCATTGCGATACTCAAGAGTGGTGACATTGACCTTATTGCCATGCCACCCCGTATTCGCTTTGATATTAAACAGGTTAAAACTATTTCCACCTAGTTTGTCATGAATAACATGTTTTCCCCAGCCCGTTTCCAACGCTACCTGGGCAATCAATACATCCGGATTAATATTCAATTCTGCAGCGGCTTTTTCTGCATGGGGTTTCAGCAACATAACAAAATTTTCCTGCGTGTTGCTGATACTGGCTTTTTGACCGGCACGAATATTAGAAGGTTGAGTCTTGTTCAACAGCGCCGGTACAGCAGCATAGTTGATAGACGTTATTGCAGACAGCTCATCACCCTTAGCATCTTCACCAACTAATAGAGACTGCATTTGGGAGTTGTCACTCATGCGCATAAAATCATTGATCCACTCATCTAGAGCGTCCGCTTTTTCAATATCATTGCATCGTCTACCCACCGCCCATTTTGTTTCATCTCCAACACGC
>NZ_JBRFPI010000164.1:0-9486 GCF_053579595.1 Cellvibrio sp. | reverse complement strand
GGATTAATATCGTCCTCGGTACTATTTTTTTGGCACAGCGCAATTGCTCTCAGTTTATCGCCTTTACCGCGAGCAATTGCATTGGGATCAAGGCGCAGTGGCAGCCAGAGATCAGTGTTATCAGGAAACCAATAACCCTGCGGCATTACACCAATTACCCTGTGGGTTTTACCGTCGATACGCAGTGTTTGGTCAATAATATTTTCATCGCCGCCAAACTGCGTGCGCAAGACTTCATAACCTATTACCACTACATCTTCCGCACCTTGCTGATTATCCTGCGTATTAAACTCGCGCCCGAACAGTGGCGCAGTGCGCGACAATTGAAAAATACTGGGGTCGGTTTTTGCCGCGCGATAACGCCGTGCACCATCGCGCCCGATTGCGTTGACATTCATTTCTTTGTAAGCGCCAAATAATTCCACGCCCTTTAAATTGGATGTGATCTCGGCGTAATCGTGCAGGTCAACACCATCACTAGACTCAACACCATCCTGGGTGATGTGAAAGCGCACCAACCGATCGCTGTCTTTAAAGGGCAGGTCTTTAAATAACATGGTGTTGAACATGGAAAATAAAAACACACTTAAACCCACACCCACCGCCATCACCAATGTGGTTAATAACGTGAAGCCCGGTTTTTTTGCCAATAGCCGCAGTGCATATTGGATATCCTTAATCATTGTCATGATCAGACCTGCCCGCGTTTTACAGTTTTGTCGGAAACCACACGTCCATCGAGCACATCAATTTTGCGCTGGCTGCGCTCAGCCGAACGCGGGTCGTGAGTGACCATACAAATGGTCGCACCTTCCGCGTGTAATTTATCGAGTAAATCCATCACTGCCTCGGCATTTTTGGTATCCAGGTTTCCGGTGGGTTCGTCGGCCAACAAAATAGAAGGGCGCCCGGCGATAGCGCGCGCAACCGCGACACGCTGTTGTTGCCCGCCCGATAGTTGCGCGGGATAGTGTTTGCTGCGGTGCGCCATATCCACTTTTGCCAGTGCCTCTTTCACCAATTGTTTGCGCTGGGTTTTATTAAGATCGCTGCGATAGGTGAGCGGCAGCTCCACATTTTCTTCCACATCCAAATCGCTGATTAAATTGAACGATTGGAAAATAAAACCTATTTCCTGGTTGCGGATACGCGCCCGCTCGCGCTTGGGAATATTGGATACATCCTGGTTGGCAAGTTTATATTTGCCGCTGCTCGCCGTATCCAATAACCCCAGCAGCGACAGCAGTGTGGATTTACCGCAACCGGAAGGCCCGGAGATGGACACATACTCGCCTTTATTAATGGTCAGCGAAATATCGCTCAGCGCATGGGTTGCCACTTCTTCAGTCAAAAATATTTTTTGCAGGTTTTCCAAAGTGATCAAGGTGTTATTCATGGCTGGTGCCCGCCGGTAAATTTGAAGGAATTGAAAGAGGATCAGTATTGCCTGTTGGCGTCTGCTTATGGTCGTTACTCTGGCCGGATACCAGCCATTTGCGCCGCAACTTACGCGCAATGGGTTTTTCAATCAGATAGGTGCTGATAATGCCCAGTGCAATAGCGCCCACCAATGCCCAGAAAAATTGATGCTGCCCGGCCTCGGGATTAAACATAATAAAGGCGCCGCACATCATCAGCACAAAATTTTGCCAGATAAAAATGGAAAAGCCGGTCTCTCCGAGAAAGCCCGTACCGGGCAAGGAAAACAACCGCGCTGCAATTCCCCTTCCGCGCGCTAGATCGACAATAATGACCATATAGAGCGGCATCATCAGCCCGTGGCGCAAGAAGAATTTAAACGGCTCCTCAATCTGCTTGGCGCATGCAAAAACGACCACGGCCAGTAATGCCAGATCACCCCAGGCGAACCAGCTACCAGAAGCAGGATCACTCGTATTAGCGGCGCGCGAAAAATTAAATACTCTGGTTAACAAAATACCGGCAATAAAATGCGCTAACCAAAATAGCGGTGTAGAGCCAATAAAAATTTTCCAAAATTGCGGCGCCTCAGTGCCAGCGGGAAAATACAACGCGTAAATACCGGTAGGTAGTAGCGAAATAAACGGCAGTGCACACAAGAGTTGAATGGATGCACGACGCGATAATGTTGCCAACCGGGGTAACAGAAATGGCATAACGGCGTAGAGAAATACCAGTGCCGAAATCGTCCAGGTTGGCCACGACCAAATGGGCACCAAATCCGGATACCATGCCTGTGTCAAGGTCAGTGTCGTAAGGCCGCTGGCCACCAATAACCACGGGCTGGTACCTAGCGATAGTTGATAGGCCGTTGTCATGAGCAAGGTAATCAACATCAGTATTAAATGGATGGGATAAATGCGGATCGCGCGCGCCAACCAAAATGTTTTTTTGGGAATACTCAATTGCCCATCCTCGCCCCAATACAAATAAGCAAGGATAAATCCCGAGAGCAAAAAGAAAAAACTGGTCGACATCCAACCATTGGCTATGGCAGTAAATAGCGGCGCGGGTAAATCATTCATACCGCGCAGCAAGTTTTCCATACCCGGTTCTTTTTTCATATCAAACAGAACCCAGAGATGAAAACAAAAAATATGCAGGATCGCTACAAAGCGTATACCTGTGAGCGCAGGCAGATGGCGCCCGTGCTGTTTCGGACGAATATCATGGGGGTTGCTGGTCATATTTAACTTCCTTTAAATAAATGGAACCGGTTTTTCTCGATTTATTAATTAATACGCAGTTTTTCGTAACTGCTGAAGCGGGTGGGATCAGAAATAATAATGTTATCGCCCGGTAAGAGGCCTTCAATAATTTCAATATGGTTTGCAGACCCCTGCCCGAGGCGCACGGCAACCCGCTCAAAAAAATGACCGTCGTCACTTAATTTATACAGCAGGGTTTCACTTTGGCTCTGCACAAAGAGCGGGCGCGCAACGTAAAGTGTATCGGCAATTTCAGTAATTTTTATTTCGCCATCGACACTCAAATCAGGTCGTGCGTCATCGGGCAGGGCTTGCGTCAATACCACATCCACTTGCACGTTGCCATTGATAACCGCCGGGTCAACGCGCGCAACTTTCCCTTCAATTTTATTATTGCGTGTATCGATAACAACGCGCTGCCCAACTGCCACCTCGCGAATATTTAGCTCGGGGATTTGCAGCTCGGCAATCAGCGAATCCTGCTGCGCCAGCTTGGCAATATTATCGCCCATCATTACCCGCTGGCCCGACACCAGTGGCAATTCCAGCACAACGCTGTCCATACTCGCTTCAATGCGTAAATCATTGACCTGCTGCTGGATAATCGCCACGCGCTGTTTGTGTTGGTTCAAACGCGCCTTGTGCGCATTGCGCTGAGCAATTAACGACTCTTCCATTTTGCCAAGCTGTTGTTGGTGCGTTTGCAAACGTTGTTGGGATTGATCCATGGCGAGACGGGTACGGTTGTAATCCAAACGGGAGACAGCACCGGTTTTAATCAAATCAGCGCGCGCCGTAAATTCCAGCTCGCTGGTTTCATAATCGAGCTGTGCATTGAGCAGATTGGATTTTTGTTGTTGTAGGCTGGATGCCAAGGCAACATCGGCTGCGGTAAGCTCTGCTTCCAGCGCCGCTAATTCCCATTGCGCTTCCGCGAGTTGCTGAATCAAGCGTGGATTATTTAACTCCACAATCAAATCGCCTTTTTTCACGCTGTGCCCGGGTTTCACCGCACGTTTTACCAGTGTGCCTTCCACACTCGCCGAGAGCCACTCGATGTTGTCTGGCACCAACACACCCGTGCCGCGCACCGACACGGTAAATTTTCCGCGTTTGACTTCATCAAACACCAGGGTATTGGCATCGACACTCATATCGGCCTGACCGAGATACCATAGATAATAAGTAGCAGAGATAATAACCAGCGCCGCTAACACCAATAGCAAATTGCGTTTCAGCAGGCGTGGTTTTTTGCGCTCGATACTGACGTCCATCACTGTTCCGTTTTTAGAATTGACGGAATGACTAGAGCAGCTTCTGTGCCATTTTTTAAGTGGCTGATTTTGATCGATTATTTATTGCGGTGATTGTGTGAATCCCATTAGTGGGATGCACAAGCGGCATAGGATTCCCGCTAGTGGGATTCGGGTTTGTTCAAATGGGATAAAACAAAAAGACTCGCTAGTTTCCTTTCAAAAATTCCACCAGTGTCTGATCTGTGCTGCCTAAAAACCGCTGTTGAAACCATTGCAAACTCTGCTCGCCCTCGATGGCAGGAATACGTTGTTCAGGTGTGATAAATATTATTCGCTCATTGTTTTTATCGATGTTGTGTTTGGCAACATCAAAGGTAAAAGTGTAATAAGGTTCAACACCCATGCGTAAATCCGCAATACTGATCACACCGTTTTGTTGTTCCATTTTGAAATAACCGTGACTAAACCAGGCGATACGGTTAACTTCCCAATTGCCCCTCACCACTTGGTAGATTTTTTCACCGCGCGGGTATTCCTCAAAACGAATTTCGGTATCGCTGTCGAGCAACGAATAAAAACCTTCGGCATAACCTTCAGGAGTGATGGCCACAACGCGCCATAACAAACTATTAAAGGGCGCTGCTGTCACCAATCGCTGCTGTACCGATACGCCTTGCGCCGCGAGGGATTTATCGGCGAGCGTGCCAACGTAAAATTGCATCGCCAGCCCCCACAATAAATACACACTGCTAACGGCAAGACCAACGCTATTCCAGTGCAATCCCGCCAGTTGTTTACGCGCAAGCGCTATGCCGGTGCCGATTAATAATGGCAAGGTATAAAGTGGATCGATGACAAAAACACTGCCAATACCAAAGGGATAATCACTAAACGGCAGTGCGAGTTGGGTGCCGTAAATCGTCATGGTATCGAGCAGAGGATGGGTAATTAATACTAACCAGACCGCAAGCCACCAGTGTTTAAACAGGTGCATTTCGCGCGCGAGTTTTGTAGTAATCCATGCAAACAAAGGTGCGACCAAGGTGAGGTAAAACAGCGCGTGGCTTTCTGTGCGATGCAGTGTCATATCGCGAATCGGATCGCCGTGATTAATCAGCACATCCAGATCGGGCAAGGTGCCCACTACCGCGCCCATGACTGCCGCTTTCCAGGGCGCCGTTTTGCGCCCCATCACGGCAACACCCACCGCGGCGCCCAACGCAATTTGTGAAAGTGAGTCCATTTTATTCCTCGTATTCTGCCGCGCGGATCACCGCTAAAAATTCATCGCCAAAACGTTTTAGTTTGCTATCACCCACACCAGTAATGCTGCGCAACTGTTCCGGTGTGAGCGGGCGGAATTCCAGCATTTCGCGCAGTGTAGCATCGTGGAAAATAACGTAAGGTGGAACACCCTGTTCTTCAGCGAGGCGTTTGCGGCAGGAACGCAACGCATTCCATAAGCCCTGGTCTTCTGCTTCGATATTTTGGCTGAGGTTTGCACGGCGCGGGGTATTGGCAACGACTTTCAGTTCGCGGCGCAAACTGATTTTTTCTTCGCCGCGCAAGTACGTACGGCAGGATTCATTTAATACTAAGCCGCCAAAACCATCGACATTCACATCGAGCAAGCCGCGTGCTACCAATTGGCGGAAAATCGATTTCCATTCATCTGCACTTAAATTTTTACCGATGCCGTAAGTGGTTAATTTGTGATGATCAAACGACAAAATTTTTTCATTATTGCTGCCGCGCAACACATCGATTACATGCCCAGCGCCAAAACGCTGGCCGGTACGATACACACAGGAGAGTGCCATTTGCACTGCCTCGGTCGCATCCCACGTCTGCGGCGGCGAAATGCAGCAATCGCAATTGCCGCAGGGCTGCGCGAGGGTATCGCCAAAATAGCGCAATAAACTTTGGCGACGGCAGCTGGTAATTTCACACAAGCCGAGCATCGCGTTTAAACGCTGCTGTTCATTGCGTTTGAATTCTTCACTGCCTTCACTCTGCGCCATCATCTGCCGCAGCTTAACCACATCTTCCAAACCATAAAGCAGTAACGTTGTGGCCGGTTCACCATCGCGCCCTGCGCGGGCGGTTTCCTGATAATAGGCTCCAATACTTTTGGGCAAATCCAGGTGCGCCACAAAGCGCACATCGGGTTTATCGATGCCCATCCCAAACGCGATAGTCGCCACAATAATGATGTTGTCTTCGCGTAAAAACCGCTCCTGATTTTTTTGGCGCACAGCCGCAGGCAACCCCGCGTGATAGGGCAGCGCGGTAAAATTTTCACTGCTTAGCCATTCGGCAATTTGCTCCACCTTATTGCGCGACAGGCAATACACAATGCCGGAATTGCCCGCTTGCTCTTCGCGCAAGAAACGCATGATTTGAATTTTGGGATTATTTTTTTGTGCGATTCGGTATTGAATGTTGGGGCGATCAAAACCGTTGATAAATTGCTGTGCATTTTCCAGTTGCAAGCGCGCGATAATTTCATCGCGTGTGCGCACATCTGCGGTTGCAGTCAAGGCAATGCGCGGCACCTGCGGAAATTCGCGCTGCAGTAATTCCAGCTTTAAATAATCGGAGCGGAAATCATGTCCCCATTGGGATACACAATGAGCTTCATCAATTGCAAAGAGGGAAATTTTTATCTGGTGAAATAATTCCAATGTGCGCGGCTGGATCAATCGCTCGGGCGCAACATAGAGCATATCCAACTCGCCGCGCTGCAACGCCAATTCGGTTTGCCACATCTCTTGCGCTGAAAGCGATGAATTTAAAAATCCGGCGCGTACCCCCAATTCACGCAGGGCACTCACTTGGTCTTGCATCAGCGCAATCAACGGCGATACCACAATACCCACACCTTCACGCACCAGTGCAGGAATTTGGTAACAAAGGGATTTACCGCCACCGGTCGGCATGAGCACCAAGACATCATCGCCGGCAACCAGGGCATCAATCACCGCTGCTTGCGGGCCACGGAATTCGTGGTAACCGAAGACAGTATTTAAAATGGAAAGGGGAGTGTTCATTTAAGTGTGCAATCCTTTTGCGCGGAATCCCAACACAGGTTTTAAGCATGTAAAAACAGCATTGATTGGCATTGCTAACCTTTGATCGAAATGATGCATATATTCATCAAAAGCGCGATTTTTCAGTAAATTGATAAATATATCCATCAATTTATCAGCGTGACTCATTGAAGAAAAAAGTGCGGCCTGAAAAAGCTCAGCCGCACCGGAAGATCCCTGCAGGCGGGTTGGCCTAGTTTTTCAGGGTTTTATTCAAGAAGTTGATGATGTCATCCATGGGCCAGAGTGCGTCTTTATCGAAGCAGCTGCCGGCCCAGTTGCAGCCATTGTCCAAATAGGCGTGGTTTTTGTTGGGGTAGACCTTGTACTCCACCGGTTGCTTGCCCGCTTTAAGCAGGTCCACATAGTGCTGCGCGGATTTTGGCGGGGTGGTGGTATCCAGGCTGCCCACGTGCACAAATTGCGGAGGCAGTTTGTATTCGCTCGCCTTGGGGACGAAATAAATTGGCGATACCGCTTTGTAGCGCTCAGGGTTGTCATTCACATTAAACGCATTGCTAAACAGACCGCGCGCCTCGGCCTTGCCGAATTTCCAAAATACGTTGTTGGGCGATTCAAATCCGCCTTTGGCAGCTTCATACAGATCAAAGGCACCGTAGCTCACCACGGCAGCCTGTACTTTTAATCCATCCTCCTGTGCGATTTGTTCGGCGGTTTTGCCTGCGGGCAAATAGCTGGGTTTGAAGCCCAAACTGTTACCGGCAAAACCATCGCTTTCCAGTTGACGGCCGCGCGTAAGGATCATGGTGGTGAGATGGCCACCCGCGCTGTCGCCGGTGATTGCTACACGGGTTGGGTCACCGCTGTATTGCGCGATGTGCTCTTTCACCCATAGCAGGCCACCGAACACATCTTCAATAATCTGGTTCATGGTCACACTGTTGTTTAGGTCGCCGAGCAGCCGGTAATTCATATTGGCGACGACAAATTCACCTTCGCGCGCGACCTTGGCGGCCATGTCATTCATGATCGAATTGTTATTCACTAACCAGCCGCCGCCGTGATAAATCACCAGCACCGGATAGGATTTCTTACCAGTCTGCGGCACATAAATGTCGAGCGTGAGGGGGAAATTATCGGGGTTGGCGAATTGGATTGCCTTATGGACGTTCACCTCGGGTACCGCGCCATCCGCTTGTGCAAACAGCGTGCAGCAGCTCAGTAGAGTAATTAGGAGGTTGATAGTTTTGCGCATGGAGATCTCTCGGTCGTAGTGAGTTATTGTGATGTTGGTTTTTGTGGTAATCAGAGAATAGATGCCGCAAGCCTGCGGCGGAAGTGATAAGCGTCAGCAGTTTTGACGTAGTTATGCACAGGGGGAAATTCGGAGCATAAAAAACGGCGCACAGGGCGCCGTTTGTACCACCAGGAATCGCGTTAAACTTTAAAGCTGTCTATCTGCTTTTTCAGCTCACTGGTTTCGTTAATTAATTGACTACCGCTGTGGTTGACCACTTGCGCATTCTCCACCACGTTTTCCGACAGGCCGTGAATCGCGGTAATATTTTTACTCACTTCATTGGCCACCGAACTTTGCTGATGCGATGCGGTAGCGATTTGGTGGTTCATATCATTAATGATGCCGATATTTGCGCGGATTTTATCGAGTGCACCACCCACTTTGGATGCTGTATCAATAGTTTCACGCGCAGACGCAGTACTGGTATTCATTGCCTGATGCGCTTCATCGGCAGCGCGTTGCAGCTGCACAATAATCGATTCAATTTCTTCGGTGGATGAACGGGTTTTTTGTGCGAGTGAGCGCACTTCGTCAGCAACCACCGCAAATCCACGCCCTTGTTCGCCTGCGCGCGCCGCTTCAATTGCCGCGTTAAGGGCGAGCAAATTGGTTTGTTCAGCGATGGTGCGGATAACTTCCATCACCGAGCCGATATTGACCGAATTATTTTTCAGTACCTGAATTTTTTGCGCAGTCGACTCAATTTGTCCTGTGAGGCGATTTACATTTTCCAATGACAGATTCACGATGGTATTACCTTCCTCGGCAAGAATGCTGGTGGCATTAGTGCGCTCAGCGGTATCGCCTGCGTGCCGTGCAATTTCATTGGCCGATGCCGAAAGCTCTTCCACGGCAGTCGCGACCAATTCAATTTCGCGCAATTGTTGCGATGTTGACTGCACGGTGCTCTCGGTTGCACTGCTCATTTTGTTTACATTAACCCGCACCTTGTCGTTCACTTGCACCACATTGCGAATGATTGAGGCGATATGCTCCATCACCAGATTAAAGTTGTGTGCGAGGGCGGCAATTTCATTTTGGCTATCTGTGGGCAGGCGACGGGTTAAATCCCCACCTCCACCAGCAATGGTGGCGAGTGAACGAGTCACTTCATCAACCGGCCCCAATACCAAACTGCGTATCAACAAATAGACGGTGATCAAGCTGGCAGCCAGCAACGCCAAAACCGTCAG
>NZ_JBRFPI010000163.1:0-9506 GCF_053579595.1 Cellvibrio sp. | reverse complement strand
TATGGTCAGTCGCGCAGAAATTCTCAATATTTTTTCGCGCCGTTTTGCTCATGAGTTGCACGCACAAAAACCCATCCGCGATTTTATTAGCCCGCTCTCCATTATTGTTGATGTAGGAACGGATTTAAAAGTTGTTGGACAACTCATCAGTGAAGATCCACAACAAAATTTGAGTGTTGATTTTATTGTGAGCGATGCTAACCGGTATCTCGGTGTTGGCAAGGTGCGCGATTTATTGCGTGCGATTACAGAAGAAAAATTGCGTGTTGCACGGCACAGTAATCCGCTCACACAATTGCCAGGCAATGTACCGCTATATGAGTGGGTTGATCATTTACTACTGCACAAAAAAGAATTTGTGGTGGCTTATTGCGATATCAATCATTTCAAACCGTTTAACGATGCATTTGGCTACAGTGCTGGTGATGAAGCCATTTTGCAGTTGAGTCGAATCCTGTGTGATTGCATTGATACGACGAGTGATTTCGTCGGTCACGTCGGTGGTGACGACTTTATTTTAGTATTTGGCAGTGCGGATTGGCAGCAGCGCTGCGAGCAAATATTGATCAGCTTTGCGGAGGCCAGTCGCCAATTTCTTCCGCGTGAATCTACCGAATACTGGAGTGTCGACCGGCAGGGGCAGCGCCAAAAATTTGGAGTATTAACACTGGCAATAGGATGCGTTGCGCCTGATCTGGAGTTTTGTAAAACTCATCATCAGGTATCCCAACTGCTGGCCGAAGCAAAACACAGCGCCAAAATGCATGGCGGCAATAATCTTTTCCACTCTCGCCGACGCAAGCCGCAGCTGGCGCGTACTGATCAAACAGGGGCGATTGAAGGTTAACGGGCAGGAAAAATCAGTAGCAGCCTGAAAATCCTGGGCTATCCTTAGTCTAATTTCGTTATGGAGGTGGACTAATGGCTGATCTTGGCTACTACAAGATGCACGCGCTAATTGTTGATGATTTTGAAAATTTTCGCGGAACGCTCTACAAAATGCTGATGGATCTGGGGATTGGCAACGCAGACTCAGCTGCTAGTGGGGAAGAAGCGCTGCGTTTTTGCAAGGCGCGTAGTTACGACATAATCTTGTGCGATAACAATTTAGGCAAGGGCAAAAGTGGCCAACAAGTATTAGAAGAGTTGCGCTCCACTGATAACCCTTGTTCGGACAGCCTGTTTATTCTTGTCTCCGCAGAAAATAGCAAGGGCACCATTATGGCGGCTTACGACTATGAGCCGGACGCCTATCTCGCCAAACCCATTACTCCTAAGGCATTGGATCAGCGCCTTAGTCGTTTGATTGAACAGCGCGTGGAGTTAAAAGCAGTTCATGCCGCCCAGAAATCGGGAGATGACCAACTGGCAATTACGCTTTGCAAAGAGCTGGTTGCGTCAGGTAGTCGCTACGCCAATGCCTGTCAAAAATTACTGGGGCAGTTGTATCTCAAAAAAAATAATTTGACCGCAGCAGAAGCAGTTTATCGTGCAGTGCTTGATAACCGCGAGCTGGAGTGGGCGCAATTGGGGATGGTAAAAACCAAATTAGCGCAAAATGACCTGCTGGGTGCACAGCAATGGCTGGAAAATATTTTGCAGGCAAACCCACTGTGTATGAAAGCATACGATTTGCAAGCCGATTTATATAAACTGCAAAATGATTCGGAGGGTTTGCAAAACGTATTACAGAAAGCTACTGATATTTCCCCGCTTTCCATTCTGCGTCAGCAGGCATTGGGGGGGGTCGCACAACAAAATAATGATTTGGTCACTGCCGCTAACGCACTTAAACGCGCTGTTAAGCTCGGGGAAAATTCCTGCTTTGACAAAGCTGAGGTTCACTCGCTTTTTGCACAGACGACGATTGATTTATTTTCAATTGATAAAGAATTGGCCAAACCATTAATCCGCGAAGCCATAGCCTGCGTGAATAATCTGGAAGATAACTTCGGCAAGACTAATTTACGCAAGGTTGAATCCTTACTGCTTGAAAGCCAATTACAGGTGTGCGCTGGTGATCAGCGGCGTGCGCAAGATGCATTGGCGAGCGCGCAATCTTCGCTAGGTGATACCAAAGATGAAGATGCGCTATCGGTTCAAATTGAATTGGTGCGCACGCTCCGTCTTATCGGTAAAAGTGACGATGCGCAACGGCTGTTGGGCGATCTATTACATCGCTATGCCGGGAACGAAGAACAATTGCAGCGTTTGGATGTATTGTTGGACGAGCCGCGCAGCGAAAAAAACAAACTTATGGTGGCAGAGATTAATAAAAAGGGAATCGCTTTTTATAACGCCAAAGATTTCACTGCCGCCGCCGATGCATTCAAAACTGCCTTGCAAAAACTACCGAATCATATCGGGCTCCGCTTGAACTACGTGCAGGCTATGATTGATAAATTAAAAACCCGTTTTGAAGCAAGCGTCAGTGAAAAAATTCAACAAACCTTTACTAAAACCAGCGCCATCATTTCCCAACAGCATCCGCAATTCCAACGTTATCGCCAGTTGAATGATGTGTACAACAGTCTGGTTAGGGCTTATGAAAAAGACAAGCGAGGTTAATTGTGAATTCATCATCTGAACAAGAAAACGGTAATGAAAACTATGGACAAACACCCATTGATTTTTCATTTGTGCTCGCATCCAGTGTACATGACATGAAAAACTCGCTGGGCATGCTGTTAAATACCCTGTCTGCCATGATGGCAAGTTCACCACCAAAAGATGCAGAACAGGCGCGTTTTTTTTCGGTTTTGGAATACGAGGCTGCACGCATCAACGGCGAGTTGGTGCAGTTGCTGTCACTCTACCGGATGGATGAAAACACCATGTCGGTAGTGATTGATGAGCACCATGCGATCGATATTATCGACGAACAAATTGCGCGCAACGATACCTTATTGAAGTCCCGGAATATTGACGTACAAGTGGATTGCGACAGCGATTTAATTTGGTATTTTGATAATGAATTAATCGGCGGAGTGCTGAATAATTTAATTGTAAATTGCGCGCGCTATAGCCGCAAGCAACTGCTTGTGAGCGCAACAGAAGAAAATGGTTTCTTGTGCATCTCTGTTGCTGATGACGGACAGGGTTATCCAGACAACATGCTTATGGGGGCGTTGCCGCAAACACCTGTATCGTTTAGCTCAGGCAATACACGGTTAGGATTATTATTTACACGCAAAGTATTGGAATTACATAAATCCAAAAAGGGGCAGGGCTACATGACAATTGCCAATAACGGTCCCTTAGGGGGAGGGGTACTAAAACTCTATTTACCTTGATGGCGCAGCCTGATTGAGGTGTTGAAATCACAGTGCGGCTATTGCATTATCACAGCCCGTTTCGGTTTTCGCTTTCAGGTTAAATTTTATGCTTAAAATCCGCTTTAAAGATAATAAATACAATGCGGTATGGCTGGTGGAGCCCAAGATCACCATAGGCCGTTCAGCGACTAATGCGCTGGTTATTGATGACCCCCTCGCCAGCGATGTACATATGGAGGTTCTGGTTGATAACGAGCATCTCACCTTGCGCAACCTTATTCCAACCCAGCCTATTATTGTTAACGGGCAAACTGTTACCGGAGCTTGCGAGCTTAAGCCGGATGACCAAATCACCCTTGGTCAAGTGGAGTTGGTTGTAATCGACCCAAAGCGTGAGGCCAAGGTAATCGCCGAGGAGTCGGCCAATGTCACCCAATTACGAGCCCCTAAGACAACGGGGTGGTCACTTAAAGCCAATCACACCGCTCTGGCAAACCGTGTTTTCCCACTCAAAGAGTTGAATGTCATCGGCCGCGCCAGCGAATGCGATATCAGTTTGGCTGCAGCGCACTTGTCCCGTCGTCATGCGCAATTACAAATTATTGATGGAATGCTGTTTGTGAAGGACCTGGATTCTGCTAATGGCACTTTCCTAAACGGTAAAAGGGTTGCCGAAGCGCGGGTCAAACGTGGCGACGAATTACGTTTTGATGCACTGACCTTTGGTGTGATGGGCCCCTCTGATGACATGGCCAAGACAACAGTACGCAAAGTGCCAGTCAAAGTAGAGGTTGTAGACGCCAAGCCTAAAGCCAACCAGCGTGAAAAAGCCATAGCGCCAACCAGAGCATCCTCTCAGAACCGCGCAGCCGCAGGTATTCAGCCTAAAACGGCTCCGCAGGAGAATAGCAAAGGAAAATACGGCCTCATTTTTCTGGGAGTGCTGGCCATTATAGTTATAACGGCCCTGTTCTTAACGCGAAAATAAGTATTGAAGCTTTGCAGGAAACAGTCGATAACCTGTGATGCTACAGACAGCTATGGCTGCACACAGGTGAATTTATGAATATTTCCTCGCTCAACAATCCCTCTGTTAATAACCCGGGAAGTGGTAACAATCATCTTCCGCAGATAAACACGGTCAATACAGCCACCCAGGGCAATTCGCACAAAGCACCCGAGGTGAGCGGGACGGATGCCTCCAGCCTGCACGATAAACGGCAGACTGCTCTGCAAATTGTCAACCGCACGCTGACAATGGCCTATGAAAAAATCAGCTCGCGCGGCCAGGCAGCCAGTGCTGAATACGAAACGTTTGAACCGCTGACAGCAGAAAAAGTCGCCAATAATATTCTAGGTTTTATCGAGCGTCGCTTGCAGCTGGATATTGCCGACGGCGCAAGCCAGGAAGAACTTCAAGCGCGCTTGGAATCTGGCCTGGCCGGATTTAAAAAGGGCTTTGCAGAAGCAAGCGAAAAGCTTGAAGCATTGAGTTTATTGTCTCCGGAGATAACAGCAGATATCGGCAAAACCTACGATTTGGTGCTGGAAGGTGTTGATGAGCTGCGCTCTAAATTTATCCAATCATCAGAAGCGGGTGTAGCAGAGCCAAAGTCAAATCAACCTGCCGACGTTTTGAAAACAGCTGAACCTAAAAAGTCACCCACCAAACTAGATGTGCCTGAATTTTTGCCTGGGACTAGCAGTTACCTCGGCTACGGCAATTACGAATATGGCCGTGCGCGTGAATTCAGCTTTGAATTGACAACGAAGGAAGGCGATAAGGTTACTATTAAAGCCACATCCAGCGAGGGCTTGGCAGTCGAGGCAGTGCGTGCGGGTCGCGGTAATAATTCAGTTAGTGCACTTAATGCCAGTTACAGCTCCAGCCAATCATTTTCGCTCTCTATTGAAGGTGAGTTGAGTGAGGACGAGTTGGGTGCAATTAATGATTTGCTTGGAAGAGTAAATGATCTTGCCAGCGAATTTTTTGAAGGTGATTTGGATATCGCGTTCGATCAGGCAATGAATTTAGGTTACGACGCCGAACAAATTGGCGGCTTCTCGCTGAATTTAGCGCAAGCAGAAATCCAGCAAGTAACCCAAGCCTATCAAACCTTTGAACCAAACCGCGCAGCAGATAACTCTGGTAAACCGCAATTGTTAGCAGATCAGTTATTGCCATTGGGCAATTTCATTAAGGATCTGCTCGCCAGTTTGGATCGAGCTGAGGGATTCAATGAGCCGAAATCACTCCTGTCCAATATGGCAGAAAAAGTGACCGGTGAAGAGACGCAGGTAGATCAACAACAAGGCAAACGTTTCCGCGATTTTATGGAGCAAATATTGGCTCTGGATCTGGGTTAATTTTCAGTGAAGTACACGCTGCGGAACTGATACACTACCTTTTTTTCTGCGGTGTTGTGTATGCAATCAATATATCTCTACTCAACCCCTGGCTGTCATTTATGCGAGATGGCTAGGGATATTGTTTCCCCCTTGTTGAATAATTACTCGCTGTATTTGGAAGAAATTGACATCGCTGAATCGGATGAGTTGATTGAGCGATATGGGGTAAGGATTCCGGTATTAAAATCTCCACGCCACATCGATGAGTTGGGTTGGCCATTCGATACGCAGCAGGCAACTGACTTTCTCGTGCGAATTAATGTTTAATCTTTTTATTGCTTTCCACTGGGTGCCAGCCCCAAGGTATTCATGGTTTCTGCTACCCAATGTAATGAATCCACATAAATTTCTGCGATGAGATCCGGGGTCAAGCCAAAATCTTCTAGCTGCTTCCAATCAATATCCTGCCAATGCCCCTGCTCGTGAGCCTGTACTACTCGCAACACATTCCCTCAGGCCCTGCGTGGGTCAGCATTGCATTGTTCAGGGTTTCGCTGAGTGAGAGATTACTCAATAATTCCTCAAGTGGAGAGTCGAGGAATGCGTCCAGTGTGGATAACAAACCCACAGTAAAATAAGCATCAGGACGATTACGCTGGTTCATCTTAGTAGCAATCATTTCGCACATGCGCGCACGCGTCAATGCGGCCACACTGAGCTCATGAGGTTTGCCACTCAAATTGGAAAGAGCCAGCAAATTAACCCAGTTTCTCAGTTTATTTAAACCGAGCAGCATAATTGCCTGACGCAATGATTCTACATTTCTCGATAAACCAAATGCGGCGGAGTTAACCAGGCGTAATAATTTAAAGCTCAACAGGGTGTCGCGCGCGATCATGCGTTCAATTTTTTCAATAGGTGCGTCCTGATCGTGCAAAGTAGACAATAGTTGCAATACTGACTGTTTATTTTCTGAAATTTTTCGCCCGGTAATAACCCTGGGTTTAGCCAAAAAATACCCTTGGAACAAGTCAAACCCCAATGCTTTGCACTGCTCAAACATTTCATAGGTTTCCACTTTTTCTGCAATCAGGGTGACACCAAAAGGCTTTAGATAATTAATGTGATATTGCAGCTTTTCGGGCGATAGGCTCAACACATCCAATTTGATGATGTCTGCATAAGCCACAAGGTTTTCGCTATTTTCATCAAGCTCAAAATCATCCAGCGCTATGGTGTAACCCTGTTCGCGCAGCTGCTTCAGCGAATGCAACATGGAGGCATCAACCCGCTGACCTTCAAGCACTTCAATAACCAATTTTTGGCGATTAAACGGCGGGGGAGAGCTGAGCAGTGTGCGCGTAAAGTTCACAAATGCTTTGTGTGTGCCAACCACCTGCTCAATGGATAACTCAGTAAATGCGTTAAGCAACACCTGAGAGCTGGCTGCATCGCCATCGCTTGAAGCGATAAATTTTAAATCGCTATTGCGACAAAGCAATTCGTAAGCCACGACTTGCATATTGCCATCAAAAATAGGCTGACGAGCGAGAAGAGGGATGGCTTCGGTCATAGGTTAGACGGATTGATTAATTGTTGTGTTTGGAAAGATCCGCTTCCGGCGATCTGCGCAACTCAGTAGAAAGTGTAGCTGGCAACCGTCAGCTTACAACTGTTGCGGCAAGAATCTCTCTTATTCAGCAGCGCTGAAATTCCAGCTCACCGCCAAATTTTGCCTATACTCATAGAGTTTTATGGCAAGTTTCTTTGCAGAAACTGTAAAAATTGATGGTAAAAACCATGTCCAAGCTATTAGATTCTATTGATCAACGCACCCGTTTGGTGGGCGAAAACCGCCTTGAGCTGCTTATGTTTCGTTTGGGCGGGCGGCAATTATTTGCCATTAACGTCTTTAAGGTGCAGGAAGTAGTTAAGGTACCAACCCTGCGCCATGTGCCGCATAGTCATCCCCATATTCGCGGCGTGGCTCACTTGCGTGGCCAAACCGTTCCCGTAATTGACCTGCGTGCAGCGATTGGAATGAGCGAATTGAAAGAATTGGAAAATGCCAATCTGATTGTGGCTGAGTACAATCGTTCAGTTCAGGCATTTTTAATTGGTGCAGTTGACCGTATCGTGAATCTCAATTGGGAGTTAATACTGCCGCCACCAAAAGGAACGGGGCGCAGTCATTTCTTAACGGCTATTACTAAAATCGATGAACAATTAGTAGAAATCCTTGATGTTGAGCGGGTACTTGCCGACATCATTCCTTACAACACTACCGTTTCCGATGAAGTGCTGGACTCTGACCTGGCTGCAGAGGCAAAAAAGCGCAAATTAAAAGTGTTACTCGCAGAGGATTCACCAACGGCGGTGAAACAAGTAAAGGAAACCTTAAGCAATATTGGAATAGAGGTGTTGTCGGTTCAGGATGGTTTGCAAGCTTTGAAAATGCTGCAACAGTGGACAGCATCTGGCCGCAAAGCTACAGATGAAATTTTAATGCTGATAACCGATGCTGAAATGCCTGAGATGGATGGTTACCGGTTGACTGCCGAGGTGCGTAAGGACCCGGCATTAGCAGATTTATATGTGGTATTGCACACATCACTAAGCGGCAGTTTTAATAAGGCGATGGTCGAAAAGGTTGGCTGTAATGATTTTCTATCCAAGTTTCAGCCGGATGATTTGGCAGCGGTTGTACAAAAACGATTGCGTGAATATTTAAAAAAGTAAGTTCTGTCGAGCAAATGTCGTAAATGTAAAAAGCCGCGCTTGGATATCCAGGCGCGGCTTTTTATTGACCTGCTTATCTGTTGGCTTACAGTTGTCGGTTGGCTTCAGCCGGCGTTACAAAATTAGTTTCCTGCCCCAAGCGGTAGGCGTAAATGACTGAAAATGACAATATGTTTTGCACATAACCACGGGTTTCTTTGTAAGGAATGGTTTCGATCCAGACATCGTAAGGTAGCTGTGCGCCTTTATCTGTATTTAGCCATTTTTTCACACGGGTTGGCCCCGCATTATATGCCGCCGCGGCAAGTATCCGGTTTCCATCAAATACACCGAGTAGGTGATCCAGGTAACGACTACCCAGTGCGATATTTTTTTCCGGTTTTATCAAATCTTGCGGGGTAAAGCTCAAACCATTTTTTTGTGCGGTTTGTTTGGCTGTTGCTGGTAGCAGTTGCATTAAACCTACAGCGCCAGCAGTTGATTTTGCATCGTGTACAAACGCACTTTCCTGGCGCGTGACCGCAAAAATAAAGAGTGGGTTTACGGAAGTTTGTTGCGCCGCTTTTGCCACATGTTCTTTGTATACGATGGGGAAGCGCACTTGTAAATCATCCCAGTATTGCGCATCGGCCATCACCTGAATACCGTTGCGATACCAGCCCAATTTTTCTGCCAAGCGTCCGGCAATCACCATTTTTTCCAAGGGCATGCGGCGTGTCGTGTGGAAAAATTCGCGATTGGCTGCGCCCAGTTCACCGCGCGCAAAAAACTCGCGCGCGCGCAAAATTCCCTGTGCGTTTTCTACTTCAGCAATTTGCTCGCTGGTAAATGTCATCGGGCGATCCAACAAGTGATAATTTACACCGGTTTTATCTGCCGCTAAAAAGCCATAAAAACTTCTTGCCGGGGCTACACTGCTGTAAATACTGGCAGCCGTTTCGCCGTTGATTTCTTTTATCTCTAACTCTTCCATTGTGCGGGCTTGCCAGTAGCGCCAGCGCTCGGTTTTGCGTGCATCTTCAGGCAAACGTGCAAGCCACTCGTTAACACGCTCCCAATCCTGTTTGCGCAAAGATTCGCGCAGCAACCATTCAAGTAAATCTATCCGCGTTAAATTAGGCGTCGAGGCCACTAATTTTTCAG
>NZ_JBRFPI010000162.1:0-9538 GCF_053579595.1 Cellvibrio sp. | reverse complement strand
GGAGCGGCGCGCCGCGTTGGACCATGGTGAGTGCAAGTGAAATTGCGCAGGTAGAAATTCTCTACGGCCCTTTCTCTGCCGAGTACAGCGGCAACTCCATGGGCGGTGTGATTCTGATTGAAACCGCGATTCCGCAAGAGCGACAAGTGCATGTGGATCTGGATTATTTCTCGCAAGATTTTTCTGCCTACGGTTTTAGTGATCGCCTCGACGGCTACAAAACTTTTGTCTCCTACGGTGAAACGTTTGGCGATTTCAGCTTGTATCTTTCCTACAACCGTTTGGAAAATGAGAGCCAACCCCAGTCCTATTATTTTGACAGCAAGCGCACGCTGAATAACGCCACGCCTGTGACAGGTATGGTTACAGATACCGATGTATTTGGTAAGCCTGCGTATTATTTTGGCGATACCGGCGTAGAGCAGGCGGTTACCGATAATTTCAAAATTAAAGTGGGTTACGATTTTGACAACTGGTCGAGCTTGTTAAATATCGCCTATGAAGATCGCAACACCCTGCGCGATACTCCGAATACCTATCTAACCAATGCGGCCGGCAATAAAGTCTGGTCGGGCAATTTTATTCAGGATGGTATCGCGATTACCGTTCCCGCATCGCGCTTGGGCGCCAGCGAATTGGATCGTCGCAGTTTGTCCACCGGCTTGCGGATTAAAGGCGAGTTAAACGAGCAGTTGCGCTTTGAAGGCAATGTGAGTGACTTCCGGATTTTGGAAGACAACTCGCGTGCATCCAGTCATTCACTGCAAGATCCATTATTCAAAGGTCGCGGACAAACCACTGACTATCAGGACACAGGTTGGCAAACGGCTGAAGGTAAATTTGTTTTTACCGGTATAGATGCCATGGAATTGATTTCCGGCATTCGTTACGAAACCTACGAACTCAATTTGGATGTATTTAATTCCGCTAATTGGGAGCAGGCGGACAACGCCGGGTTTACTAGTCGTTCCGGTGGTGAAACCAATATCGCTGCCGCATTTGTGCAAATGAACTGGGATGTCAGTGACCGTTGGGATTTAGCATTGGGCGGCCGCTATGAGCAGTGGCAAAGTAAAAACGGTTATTACAGCAAAGATATCGCCGCCACACCGGCGTTTGATCTGGTTGAGGTTGCCGATGCAGATCGCAACCAATTCTCGCCAAAATTTTCACTGGGTTATGTTCCCGCTGAAGACTGGTTGGTGCGTTACTCCTTGGCAAAAGCCTATCGCTTTCCAATTGTGGAAGAATTATTTACCCAGAGCTTAAATTATTCGTCGGTTGTACAAGCGCAACCGGATTTAAAACCGGAAAATGGTTTGCATCACAACCTGATGTTTGAAAAACAATTTGATGCAGGTTATGCGCGCGTCAATATTTTTACCGAGACGATTAAGGATGCGATTGAATCGCAAACCACTTTTTTGCCAAGCGGCTCCACTGTTCCCTCTGTTACTACCTTTGCTGCTGTCGATGAAGTGGAAACAGATGGTGTTGAGTTAATTTTGAATCGCTACGGCGTATTGGTGCCGGAGTTGGATATACGTTTTAATCTGGCTTATACCAAATCCATCATCACCGACAACTCAACGGCGGAAGCCAATAATCCAGCCGGCACTAAAAGTTTTGAAGGTAATGAGTACCCCCGCATGCCGCGCTGGCGTGGTAATTTGATGGCGACTTATCACGCAACCGATCGTTGGGATTTGAGTGCAAACCTGCAATACGCCGATAAAAGTTTTGGTCGCCTCGACAATACCGACACTGCAGAGCAAGTGATGGGCGCACAGGATGGTTACACCCGCGTTGGCGTAAAAACCACTTACGATCTTAGCGACCAAATCGAAGTGGGTTTTGGTATTGATAACCTCACCGATGAAGAGAGTTACGTCGCACACCCTTGGCCGGGTAGAAGTCTGTATTTAAGTCTCTCTTACGATATGTAATCTATTTGAATTTAATAGGGAGTCGTCATTCCCCGCAGGGGAATCCAGCTGTTACAAACATGGATTCCCCTGCGTGCAATGACGATGTGCCCCAAGCAGGTTTTATCATGAGCGCAACTTCCATCACTAATGTAACGTCAAACAGTAAAGCCCTTTACCGCACCATCTGGCGTTGGCATTTTTACGCGGGTATTTTTTGCATTCCGTTTGTAATCGCATTGTCGCTCACCGGTGCAATTTATTTATTTAAGCCCCATTACGAAAGTTGGCAGCAAAGCCAATACCATTCGCTGCCGATATCTGGCGAGCGCCTTGCTCCTAATCAACAGATTCAAGCGGCACTCGCCGCAATTCCCAACGGAAAATTTTTAAGCTATCGCCTACCGCAAGCAGCCGACGAAGCTGTTCTGGTGAATGTACAGGCCGATAGCAATTGGCAGGTGTTTGTGAATCCTTACACGGGCGAGGTGCTCGCCAAACAAGATTCCAGCGAAACCCTGATGAATATTGTTAGAACGCTGCACGGCGAATTGTTGTTGGGCAATGTAGGTTCAGTGCTGGTGGAATTAGCGGCTTGCTGGGCGATTGTGTTGTTAGTCAGTGGTGTGTATTTGTGGTGGCCGCGCAATGCCAAGGGCTTGGCTGGTGTTATTTATCCGCGCTTGCGCGAAGGCAGCCGGACGTTCTGGCGCGATATTCACGCGGTAACCGGCATTTGGATTTCGTCACTCGCCTTATTTTTATTGGTGACCGGATTACCCTGGGCGCTGGTGTGGGGCGCTGCGCTAAAAGAAGTGCGCGCGCTGGATTTTTCCGCACAGCAGGATTGGACGCAAAGCCGCGCGCAAGAACATCAACACTGGCGTGCACAGGCGAGTGATGTATTTGATTTAACGCCAGCGATTTTAGCCACCGCTGAAAAAATCCAATTGGCGCCGCCGGTAGAATTGAGTATCAGCAACGCCCATCACAATACCTGGAAAGCCTCATCGCAAGCAGGCAATCGCCCCGAACGTGTGGATGCCTGGATCAGTGCCGATGGTGCCATCGAAAAGCAATCGCTCTTTGCTGATAAAAAATTATTGGACCGCGCGATTGGTATCGGCGTAGCCGCACATGAAGGCTATTTATTTGGCTGGTTTAATCTGGTGTTGGGTGTGCTGACCTGCGCGGGGTTAATACTCATGAGTGTGAGCGGATTTATTTTATGGCGCAAACGCAAACCGGATTCCGTGTTAGGCGCACCACCGGCAATGCCAACCCGTGTGGGTTTTGCCGTGGTGGCAATTACTATAGGTCTGGCAATTTTTCTGCCGCTGTTGGCGATTTCACTCATCGCACTCTTGGTGATTGAATTTTTACTATTGCGCAGACTCAGCGGCGTTAGCCAATGGTTAGGATTGAGTCGATAAAATTGCGGAATTAATATGGTCGTGGGTCTTGCGATAATCGCGTGGTGAGCAGCCGCAGATTCGCTGAAAGGCATCATTGAATCTGCTCATAGAGGAAAACCCTGCTTGCAAACCGATTTCAGTAATAGAGGTATCGCTTGTGGTTAGCATGCGTTGCGCATGTGCGATGCGATGCTGTGTGAGAAAATTAATCAACGTTGTGCCGAAGGTTTTTTGAAACAAATTCATCGCGTAGCTCGGGTGTAAATTAACCTGCTCGCCAATCTGTTGTACCGTTAATTTTTGTGTATAGTTCTGTGCGATGAAGCACGCCATCTGTTCCACTTTGCTAAGCCCTGCCTCTGCAATTCCCGCGAGATGATCGCGCGTATCAGCTGAATAGGTTTCGCGGTGATAATCGGCCGCCAAGCGCGTTATGCGCGCTTGCATCTCCAACGTCACAGCGCGTGCTATCCCCGGCTTTTGTACATAAAGATCATTGGTCCATTGCTCAAATAAAAAGAGGTCCGGCTCTCTGCGCGCGTGATCCGGTTCGCCAATCACATTGCCCTGCAATAACGCCTGTACAAAATGTTCGGGTAACCGCCATTGCAAAAAATTTTGTAATGGAATGGTTGCGACGAAATACGGCTGCTCATCCGTAAAGTGAATAATTTGATGTGGCACGGCAGCCCAAAACAAACTGATCGCCCCCTCTTGGATCTCGACTTTCTTGCCTCCCAATAAATAGGTCAGGCTTCCATGCGGCAAAAAATTGATTTCAATTTCATTGTGGTGATCGGGTCTCGGCATCACCGATGCCTGCCAGCTCACGCAACTGAGTCCGTAGGGCGAGAAATCCCGGCGGTCCGGGTCGAAGGATTGAGTCAGCGCTTTATTGGGCATGAGCGGAGTTTCCGTGCAGTAGAACACAGTTTGGGTGATGGACTATTCATTGGTAAGGATACAGGCACTTTTAGCTGAAAGACAGGGAGAATCAAGTCTATCCAAAGAATATAGTAAGCGAGTGGTAGTCGTCAGGCGCTTTCTGATGCACGGATTTGGTCCCAACAATAACTGACTCAAGGACTTCAAATATGAATCCCTCACTAACAAAACGGGCGCATGGCTGGCGCATGGCTGCAAGCCTGGTGCTATGCGTTTTATCCCTGTGCAATCAAGCACTCGCGGCCGACGCCGACAACAAGCGTTTTCGCCTGATCTGGACCTCGGACTTTCCTCCCATCCCGGTTACCAATAGCGACCCGGACGATGTGCAATCCATCGTGCGTCTGCTGACCTACGCCAATGAATTGGATATTGAAGGCTTTATTGCATCTGCCGGTACTTACGGCATGGTTGCCAATAAATCCAACTTGAATCCTGTGTGGGATGCCTACGCGAAGGTGCAGGACAATTTAAAAAAATACGATAGCCGTTACCCCAATGCCGACAAGTTGCGCGCAATAACTTACGAAGGAAAAGGTAATAACAATGGCGTGAGTATTAAGTGGGAATGCAACAAGCAACCCGCTGAAAATTTAATTGGCGCTGGCAAAGACAGCGAAGGTTCCAATGCGATTATCGCAGCGGCCGATAAGCCGGATACACGCCCGCTCTGGATTGGTGTCGCAGGTGGCCCGCGCGAAGTGGCGCAAGCGATTTGGAAAGTGCGCAGCACACGTTCAGCAGCAGATGCCAATGCGTTTATCGGCAAGCTGCGCGTATTTTTAATCGCCTGCCAGGACAGCACGCACCAATACATTATGAATGTGCCGAATTTATTTGTGATTGAATCTAAAAATTCCTATCAGGGATTTTTTTGCGACGGCAACGCGCTCTGCAACAGTAATTGGTTAGATACCAATATTCGTTTCAATCACGGCCCGCTTGCGGCACTTTATCCTCCCAAGGGCGCCGCGATTACCGGCGTGCAAGAAGGTGACTCGCCCGCGTTCATGCATTTAATCAGCGCGATGCGTGGAATTAATAACGCTGAGAATCCTGCGCAAGGTGGATGGGGTGGAAAATATCGTCGCGATGGCTCCACTAATCGCTGGCTCGATGACGGCGGTGCAAGCATTAAAGCGGGGCTCAGTCAGTATCAAGCAGAATTTGCCTTGCGTGCAGATTGGATGGTGGCCGGTGCGCCCTTGCCGTCAAGCAAATCATCTTCTATTGCCAGCTCGAGTAAACCTGCGAGCCTAATGTCGTCCTCCGCTAGTAGTGCTTCAAAAGTATCGAGCAGTCTGGTTTCGTCGCGCACATCAGTAAGCTCAAGTGCAATCGCACAATCCAGTAAAGCCAGCTCCAGTGCAGCAACAACCGGCGATCCAGTGGTGGTGGCGATTAATGCGGGTGGCCAAGCCGTCACCTATAAAGGCGTAAATTATCGTGCCGACGCTTATTTTACCGGTGGCTTAATTTCTACTACCAAAGAAGATATTCGCGGCACCACGGAAGATGCCTTATTTCAGGATGAACGTTACGGCACCTACGCCTATCGCATTCCGGTCACCGCAGGAAGTTATTCTGTAGAAATGCAATTCGCTGAGATCTATCACAATGCGCAGGGCAAGCGTTCGTTTAACGTGAGTATTGAAGGTCAGCAATTGCTGTCGCGCGTCGATTTATTTGCTTACGCAGGTCGCAACGGTATTTATACCTACGAGGCAAAAAATATTGCCGTTAATGACGGCTATTTGGACATCAATTTGGAAACCCTGATCGACAATGCACAAATTGCCGGATTCGTGGTTCGTTCGGCGACGGGAAAATTAATCGTCAATCAATCCTCTTCCTCATCAAGTTCAACTGGCAATATCGCTACAGGTTCTAAAATCCGTTTAATCAATACCACGGATTTGGGTGCTGACCCAGACGATCAACAATCGCTGGTGCATCAATTAGTGATGGCGAATGAATTTGATCTGGAAGGCTTGGTGGTCAGTACCAGTTGCTGGCGCAAAAACCAAAGCGATACCAGCATGCTGGACAAAATTGTTAATGCCTATGGTCAGGCGTTACCAAATCTGAAAAAACATGCCGAGGGCTTTCCATCCGTTGAGTATCTAAAATCCATTTCTGCATTGGGTCAGCGCGGTTATGGCATGGCCGATGTGGGTGCAGGTAAAGACTCCGCAGGATCGAATTTAATTATTGCCGCCGCCGACAAAAATGATGCGCGTCCACTGTGGGTCAGCTGTTGGGGTGGATGTAATACGCTTGCGCAGGCGATTTGGAAAGTGCAAAACACGCGCTCAGCCAGTGACCTTAATAAATTTATTAGCAAGCTGCGCGTTTACGATGTGCTCGGGCAAGATGATGCAGGCGCATGGATGACCAAAAACTTTCCGGAATTATTTTTTATTCGCGCTACCGGTGTTTATGGCTGGCAACCGTCTGACAGTTGGCTCGCGTCTAATGTGCAAAATCACGGAGCTTTAGGTGCTGCTTACCCCAATCGAATTTACGCAGCAGAAGGTGACTCGCCGGCATTTATGTATTTGGTGCCGAATGGGCTGAGTGATCCGGAAAAAGTCGATCAAGGTAATTGGGGTGGTCGCTTTGATACCGCGAAAAAAAGCGGCATTCGCAGCATGCAACCCGTCACTAATGAGGCCCAGTACGATACCTATCGCATGTTCGGTAATACCGGTGAAGGTTCCGGTGCAATCAGCCGTTGGCGTGCCGGGTATGAAAATAATTTTGCTGCGCGCATGGATTGGAGTATTTCAGGCAACTATGCTGATGCAAACCACCATCCGGTTGCGGTGGTCAATGCAAACAACACGCGCAATGTGATTTACCTGAATGCAGCGGCGGGCACTAGCCTCAAACTGGATGCCAATGGTTCGCGTGACCCGGATGGTAATAGCCTGAATTTTAATTGGTCGGTTTACACGGAACCGAGTAGTTACAAAGGCGGTGTGACCATTCAAAACAATTCCGCCGTACAGGCAACCTTACAGGTACCGGGTGATGCAAAAGGTAAAAGCATTCACGTTATTTTCACCCTGCGCGACTCTGGCTCGCCGAATCTCTATGCCTATCGGCGTGTGGTGGTACAGGTTCAATAAAGCCGTCGCCACTGAATTGTTATTGAAGAGTGAAGTCACGGATTACCTACAGTCATTTAGGTAATTCGCCCCTTGGGCCTGCCTGTGCAGGCCATTTTTGTTTTTAAGAAAAACGTTTCTATGGGAGTCGCGTTGGTGAATAAGGTTATGCGTGTTAAAAAACTATTGTCCAGTTATGTGTTGTTACTGCTGTGCATGGTGATCTTGCCTGCAACAGCCCAAACTAATCATCGCATGATTGTACTTACCGATATTGAGGCTGATCCCGACGATACACAAACGCTGGTGCGGTTGATGCTTTACGCCAATCAGATCGATATTAAAGGTTTGATCGCAACTACCTCAGTACATCAAAAAAATCGCATCGCGCCGGAATCAATTCATAACGTCATTCGCGCTTACGGCAAGGTTCAAAAAAACTTGCTGCAACATGAGGCGGGTTTTCCTACTGAAAAAACCTTGGCCAGTCTGGTAAAAAATGGGTCGCCTGTGTATGGCATGGCCGGTGTTGGTGAAGGAAAAAATACAGCAGGTTCGGATTGGATTATCAAACTATTACAAGAGAAGGATGAGCGTCCGTTATGGATTTCCGTTTGGGGCGGTGCTAACACACTGGCACAAGCGCTTTTCACATTGAAAGCGAACACAACAGACGCCGAGCTTGCGCGGCTAATTGCGAAGTTGCGTGTGTATTCTATTTCTGATCAAGACGACACCGGCTTTTGGATTCGCCAACAATTTCCGCAATTATTTTATATTGTCAGCCCCGGTGGTTATGGCGCTGCAACCTGGGTGGGTATGAATCAAGTGGTTGAAGGCATCGACAACAAGCGCATCAGTAATCGCTGGTTAACCAAACACATTCAACAAAAACACGGCCCACTGGGCGCAATTTATCCCGATGTTGCTTACGGTGTAGAAGGCGATACACCCGCCTGGCTTGCGTTAATTTCCAATGGTTTGAACTCACCGGAGAATCCGGCGTGGGGTGGTTGGGGTGGTCGCTACGAACTGTATATTCCCCAGCGCGAAAACACCGATCCAAACGGGTTTAATGGCGGCATTCCCATTGAGCAAGAAACGCGCCCCATCTGGACGAACGCAGTGGATACCTACACCCCTTGGGTGGCGGCTGATTATGGCCGCGCAACCAAACGCGGCGAAAAATCCTTTACCGATTATCCCGCAAGTCTGTGGCGTTGGCGCGATGATTTTCAGAATGATTTTGCCGCGCGTATGGATTGGACAATAAATACTTACGCGGAAGCAAATCATCCGCCCCTAGCATCACTCGCACATGAAAGACAATTGCGCGTGAAATCCGGCGAGTATTTTTCACTGGATGCCAGCAAATCCAGTGATCCAGACGGCGACAATATCAGCTACTACTGGTTCGCCTACCCGGAGGCCACTGGCTTTAAAGGTGAAGTAAAAATTGATGCAGAAAATTTAGCACGCATCAACATCACCACTTCCAAAGTCGCTGCCGAAACAACATTGCATATCATTGTGCGAGTGACCGATAAAGGCACACCCGCACTCTCGCGCTATGAACGGGTTATCGTGACTTTATTACCCTGATGTAAAGTGATGGTATACACAGGGAGCAAGTGATTTTGAAAAGCGCGCAACTCACACTGCGTGCTTTTTTATTGGATGTGGAAGAGGTATGGGGTAGGATTGGTCGCTTAATGCTCGCGCCAAAGGCTAGGCAGCTATTTTAGAGCGACACAGGAGTTAAAGCCGAAGCAGCAGAAGGTCTCAGGTGTGCCCAAAGCATAACTTTATTTTACTCTTCCATTAAATTTCTGACCGCTGAAAACATATTCGAGGTCTGGTATATCTGATGCATCAAACGTTTTCTCCATCTTAAATCGATCAAAGGATAAAAAATGGAGTACTTAAATATTTCTAGAATTTATGTAATTCAATCATTAGTTCTCTCAGAGGTACAAACTGGGGATAAGATTAAAGAGGATGTCGATGGATATATCGCATATGCCGGACATCCTATTAGTTGTGTGCTGAAAAATGTGTATGACATAGAAGATTTATTTAGTTGTCTCAATGAAATCGCTGCATATGCAGGGAAAAGTAATTTAACGGTTGTTCATTTTGAATG
>NZ_JBRFPI010000161.1:0-9547 GCF_053579595.1 Cellvibrio sp. | reverse complement strand
CAACACTTGATCACCAATTTCATGACCAAGTGCATCATTAATTTGTTTGAATCTATCCAGATCAAGAAACAGAACCGCTGCCTCATGTGGATTTTCAGCACTGAGATTTTTCTCCATCCAATCAATTAATCCCGGCCGATTTAGCAACCCGGTAAGCGCGTCATGATGCGCGATCTGTTTAAGCGCTTCAGTTCTCTGGTGGACTCGCTGCTCAAGATCTGTATTAAGAGTTTGTAAATTATTGATGAGTTGTTTATTTTCCAGTTGCAAGGTCAAACTTTTCAACAGCACGCGGTGGTTGTTGCCATGATTAACAATCATCGCCCCCCAAAAAACGATGGCCAAAGCGGAGAGAACCCAATATTCATTCGACGCCGAATAAATAATTATTGAAGAGGGAAGCAATAAGATTGTTATATAGATTCGGCCTGCATATTTTAGCGGTGCAGTAATACCTGTTGCGCCACCAGCAAGCGACGAGATAGTTACAATAACGATGAATTTCACTTCTGAGGCAGTCGACTGGAATGTGATATACAGCAGCCAGACCCAAATAAGTGCAGCCGACAGTAGCCCTAGTGTATAAAGCAACATCCATGTAGCTGAATATTGACGCGGGCCATTTGCGGTTAACTCACTCGCAGTTAAACCATTGGCGACCGAACCATACTTTTTAAACAGCACCCAGGAAATTAAACGCAACATACTCAGCAGAAGGACCAATCCAAACCAAAGCCCGATACCACTCGCAGCCGCTCCATGCAATAAAAACACAACACCCAGTGTCGCAGCTATATTTACAGCTACCATCGCAGGAAGATTTTGATAAGCCAACTCAACTAGCTGGGCATCGATCAACGTATCCTGATCTGATGCTCGCCGCCGAGGGAAACCGGAAAATCTATTAGTGGGCATGATAGGGTTAGTTACATGATATTTGAGATTAATGAATAGGTTTTTCGACCGTTTCGACTATCTAAGCCTAGCCTATTTCCACCTCAACACCGACATATTGATTATCTAAAAAGCCTTAATAGTCGCGAATCAACTCAAACAAATGCGTTATATTTGTGCACTCTTTACAGTAAATAGGCATAAAAATTGACTACCACCCCTCTCTACGGTTTTTCCGATACATCCTTCCAAGCAGCCGGCGGCATCGACGGTATCCGCCAGTTGGTTGATGATTTTTATCAGGAAATGGATGCGCTGCCGGAAGCGGTGATTATCCGCAAGATGCACAAAGCCGATCTTACTGAGTCACGCGATAAGCTGACACTGTTTTTGTGCGGATGGATGGGCGGGCCGAGTCTTTATCATGAAAAATACGGCAGCATTAATATTCCCCGCGATCATGCTCACTTGCCGATAGGTGCAGCGGAGCGCGATGCGTGGTTGCTGTGCATGGAGCGCGCAATTGCCAAACAAGGTTATTCACCGGAATTTTCAACTTATCTACTGCAACAACTGCGCATCCCCGCCGAGCGGATTTTTGCTACGAGTAAAAAACCGGAAATAAAAGGTGAATAGGTGGGCACTTACAAACTCACATAAGATCGCGCATCCATGGAGAAAAAATTGAATAGAGTCATTATCACAGTACTTTTTATTGGCAGTGTTATGCCATCGCTAGCAACTGCAAATGACTGCACTTACTGGAGACAACAGATAAATCAAGTCAGCCGATGGAGCAACAATGGCGGCACTGCCGATCAACAACGTAGGCTGCAAAAACAGAAAAGCTATCTGCAAAGTCAACTCGCAAAATGCCAAGGGACTACCCCGGGGCCTATATCTGTCACACGAGGGCAGCCGAGTAACACCACTAGCTATACCCCGATGACTTATTTAAAAAGCGACAATAAAGATGCCGAGCTGCAACAGCTGATTGCCACCTGTAATCGCTGGATCGATATTTCCAACAACAATGCCACCTTTGAAAATCAATCTACGCGAGACACAGCTTGCAGAGCCGCCACCAATAAGGAAGCACTACTTAAAAACCCAAAACACACATCTGAAATCAAAATAAAGCGCAGCATCAAAGACTGCATTAAACCCAACAATATTATTGATCATGAAGTGAAGGCCTGCATGCAGGGCTTGAAAGAACCGGATTGGAATGCCACTAAAAATTAATCCGCCACTGCAGCGGGACGAGAACTTATAACGTTTTTATCCATCTGCTACTTCTGCAAATAGGTCACACGCGTTTTGTTAATAATCGCTATCACACCCTTACCGCACAAATCCTTCACCACCATTTCCACTTCATCTTCACTCAAGGTTTTTTGAAAAAGTGCATTGATGGTACTGGAGAGGGTTTTTACGGTGTTGGGTTTGCCTTCCATTTGCGCGAGACGGGCTTTTACAACGCTGGTTCGTTCGGGCAAGGTTTTTAAGCTGGTCGTTTGCAAAATGGAAATTTCGCCAATGCTGCTGGAGCGAGAGGCAAGGATGTTGCGATCTTTTAAGTGCTGGATGAGCGGATCAAAACCCGCGTCTTTGGAGACGATGTGAAAGTAAGCATCTGGCTCGATCGCAGCCCGCTCACCTATGTAATAGGCGATGTGAAAATCGAGTGCGTTTTTGCCGTTGCCGGAGAGAATGATGTATTCAACGCGGGTGCCCAGAGGTTGTAGTGAGCGGACGAGCTGGGTGTTGAGCTTGGATTGGTTGGCGCCGAGGAATATGAGGATATAAAAATTGCCTTTCTCCAGACCGGCAATGGATTCAGGCTGAACATTTTCGTAGTCAATAAAAAGATAGTTTTTACGCACATCGAGCCTCCTTTATCTGCCTTAAACCTATGTATAGCATCAATCCGGGGTTCCAGCTCAAATGGTCGTTAGATTGCACCAACCCCACCCTCATCCGACAACATCACCTTCCCCTGGTTCACGAACGCTGCGCAGCTTGCGATAAACAACCCACTCTGGTTAAATGGCATAGTGGCCTTACCACCTTATTGGCCGTATCACCAAAAAATCCAATTCCCGGAGCGAGAGAGCAGAGATGATAGAAACCTGGCGGTGGTTTGACCTGAAAGACCCGGTAACCCTTCCCAAGGTGGCGCAGGCTGGCGCTACCGGCATTGTGAGTTCCTTGAATGAGGTGGCGACCGGCGACGAATGGCCGCTGGATAAAATCCTAGCGCGCAAAAATATCATCGAAAGCTTTGGCCTGAAGTGGGCGGTAATTGAAAGCATTCCTGTACACAACGATATCAAAACACGCACCGGTAACTATGCGCACTATATAGAGAACTATAAAAAATCCCTCGTCAATGCCGGTAAAGCCGGCGTGAAAGTGGTGTGTTACAACTTTATGCCAGTCATTGACTGGACGCGGACTAACCTTGATTACCATTTGGAAAATACCGGCTCGGCACTTCGTTTTGATATGGTGGATTTTGTTGCCTACGACGTGTTTATTTTGCAGCGTAATAATGCCGCGCAGAACTACAGTCCCGAATTAGTGGCCGAAGCAGAAGCCTATTTCAAAAGCATGAGCAATGCCCAAATCGCCTTGCTGGAAAAAAATATTATCGCAGGGTTACCCGGCGGCGAAGGCAGTTACACGCGCGCCTCAATCCGTGCCGCTATCAGTGAATTTATCGCGCTGGGCGAAGACGGCCTACGCAATAATTTGTGGCAATTTCTGAAAGAGGTAATCCCCTCGGCCGAAGCTGCCGGAGTAAATATGTGTATTCACCCGGATGACCCACCATTCTCGCTGTTTGGTTTACCGCGCGTGGTATCAACCCGTCAGGATGTGAAGTTGATTTTAGATGGCGTACCCAGCCCGGCCAACGGCCTGACGCTGTGCGCAGGTTCTTTTGGCGCGCGCGCTGATAATGATTTAGTCGGCATGGTAAAAGAATTTGGACCACGCATTTATTTCACCCATCTCCGTAACGTCACTCGTGAGGAAAATGGTTCCTTTTATGAAGCGGAACATTTGGGCGGCGATAACGATATGGTCGGTTTGATCGATGCATTACTGGCAGAAGAACAACGCCGCAAACTCAATGGTGTTGCCAATTATGAAATTCCTATGCGCCCTGATCATGGCCACTTGTTATTAGAAGAAGCAGATCAACCTAACGTTAAACCCGGTTACTCGTATCTGGGCAGAATGAAAGGCTTGGCAGAGTTACGTGGTGTTATTCACGCACTCACCCAAGTGCGCGCCAGGAGTTAAGTAAAGACTAAATATTTTAATAACAAAAAAACATCGACGGGTCAGACAAAATGATAAACAAAGAACATAAAAAGTTAGAACGTTTGATGTTGTTCAGTGAAGTAGCCCAGCACCTCAGTTATACCGTAGCCGCTGAGCGGCTTGGTATTTCTCGCGGCCATCTTTCATCGCAGGTGCGCCGGCTCGAAAAAGACATGGGCATGACATTATTAATTCGTTCCACCCGCAGTGTGCGCCTCACCAATGAGGGGCAATGGGTCATGACCGGAATGGAAAAAATTTTCAATGACTTGCAAGAACTTGAGCGCAATGTTGAAAATGAAGGGCAAGCCATTGAAGGCCTATTAAAAATAGCCGCACCATTGCAATTTAGCGAGCGTTATTTACTGGATATATGTGCGCAATTCAAAGCATTTCACCCGAATATCGAGTTTTCGATTGACTGCAACTCCCCCTTTCAAGATCTGAACCGCAGCGATTTTAATATCGCCTTTCGTGGCACCAATGAGCCGCCACAGAATATGATCGCAGTGCCACTATTTACTTATCAATACTATTGCTGCGCCGCGCCGGAATATTTTATCCAGCACGGCAAACCACAAACCGCGGCGGACTTTTCCCGCCACCAGTGTCTGCGCAGCCATGATCAACCCGATTGGACTTTTGCGGGCAAAGAAATAGAGTGTAAGGGTTGGCTGCAAATTAATAATAGCCACCTGTTAAAACATCAGGCGTTAAAAGGGGTGGGAATTATTCGCGCACCAGATTATATGGTGGAAATTGATATCGCCGAAGGTCGCCTGGAGTTTCTGCAAGATGAAGCCCTGACAACCAGCAATACTATGCACATTATTTATCCGCAATTGATTCATCAATCGAAACGTTTATCGGCATTTATTCAATTTTGCCGTCAGTATTTTGCGCAGGTGCGCCCACGCATTAACTAATATAATTATTGTTAATCATTATTGGCCGCACAAAAAAAAGGGAACCAGATGGTTCCCTTTTTTTTGGATGCTCGCTTGTGTGGGATAAGACCACACAAGCTTGAGACATTAATCGTAATGTTGTTTGGTTGCCCGCAGGTGGCGCCCCAGCATTAACATCGCCATCAATGCCAGTATATTTAACAGCGACAAACTACCACCGCCGCCAGACGAACCACCACCAGCTGCAGAGCTTGCGGCGGCAGAACTGATAACTGCCGAGCTAGAGGCAACTGAGCTTGCTGCTATAGTGCTTGCCGCTATCGAGCTCACAGCAATTGAACTTGCGGTTGATGAGCTACTCGCCTGTACTGAGCCACTAACACAGGTACACTGCACAAAAGAGCCGTCGTCTTGTTTTACTTCAAACCAATCGATATTGGTACCCGAGCCAGTGTAGTAAATACGCAGCTTCTGCTGCCCTTGCGGCAAATTCGTTAACAACGTAATAGTTTGATAGGTTTGCCAACCACCTGTATTAGCGACGGTGATTTTACCTAACACTGTACCGGCATCGTTGCGCAGCTCAAACGTTGGCACTGTTGCCGCTGCACTCGCAATTCTGAATTGGATTGCATAATTACCCGCGCTTGGGACATTAATATAGTAATCGGCAAAATCATTATTGTCGGCATAACCTAAATGTCCGCCTTCATCGGTGTCACTATTGCCCAATACCAAACCTGAAGCTTCGTTATAATCTTCAACCTGGATTTTTGCCGGTACATTAACACTGTTGGCGACTAAAGCATTAAACGAAATTGTTTTGCTTACGCCCGCGCAATTGTTTGCAGGAATACCCGAGTCTTGCACTGTAATATTGATGGTGGAATTACCTACTGCGACCGGTGACAAACTTACACTTGCCGTAGCCGCGCAACCTGAGTGAATAATATTATCCGCCAATACTGCTGCTGGATTAGTGCTAGTTGCTGTGAGCGTGAGCGTTTGGGTGCACTCATTACCATCACTGATACCGGTTAAATTGACAACTTTTGCTCCACCGTTCGCCTCAAGGAATACCGGAGCAACCGTATCAATTGTGGGACGATTATTGCCACAGAGGGAAACCAACTCTTCAGTGGGTGCCAAATCAGCAAGGAAATGTGTTTTGCTGTAGGTGGATAGGGTGACGTTTTGCTCACCAAATACCAGGAAAATAGATGTATTGGGGGCAATAGTATCGCTGTATTCCTGCACGCTACCCGCATCGATATTGATTTTTAAATCACTTGCACCGCCAATAGCATCATTATTCAAACGAAGCGTGTAATTGTACGCAGCGCTGGTACTGCGATTCATAATCATGACCGCACGCTGACTGCCATTCACCGCTCCAAAGGCAACCACATTGGCATTGCTGGAAATGCCTTCGGCATAATTACCCTTCATGTGTTTTGCAATAAATTCCATGTGGCGATATGACGAGCGCGGAGTACCGTTGCCATCAATCATGCTGAAGTCGGTGCCCGAACGTGAACCACCATTTTCAAACATCGACCAGGTCGCTACATAGGTTGCCTGGTATTTCATGGCCGCGCCTAACACCTGCGCAAACATCTGACCATTTTCAAATGTATGCACAACCGATCCGCCTTTACCGTTGTACTCACCGATACTCCACTGCAACGCATTGGCACCGGTGCGGTTGTGGCGAGCATTAGCGGCATCAACCAGGGCTTTTGCTTTTACTACACGAGAAACTATATCCGCCGCTCCGGCCACCGCTGGATCAACATTATCTTCCTGTGGATAGCGATGCCATGAAATACCATCTACATAATAGTAATTTTTTCCAGGAACCAATCCGCCAATATCATTCGCACTGCCGCTGTTAAACAACTCGGTGTAATAATCATCAAAAAATTCCGCTTCATCCGGACCAAAAATTTTAATGCTGGGGTCAGCCTCTTTCATCGCTGCTGCAATCGGTTTTATGTAAGCTGCTACAAGCGCCGGCATTGTCGAAGTTGCGGGACGCTCCGCTTCAAGCCAAGGCTCATTACCGATATTCCAATATTTAACGTTAAGTTTTTTGGTCACATTAAGGTATTCGACCAAATTTTTTGCGGCAGCAACGCGATCATTCAGCGGCGTCGCATTGTCATACTGTGATACCTGGATAATCGGTTCCGCACCGTTGGTGCGAATGAGATTCACCCATTGCTCGACAATGGCATTGGACGGCATATTATCGTTGTACGCATTGCCACCAATGCGAATAACCTGCGTGCCCATCTCTTTAGTCTGCTGCCAAACCTTATTGCTGGGGCCTACTCCGGTAGTTTGGTTTGCATACCAGAGATTATTGCCAACCAACAGCGGGCTGATCTCTTGCGCAACGGCGCTAGATAAACAGCCAACAATAAACAGCCCGGTAGTTGTGTGAGCCGCTTTTGCAAGCCAGGATCCTGTCGTTATAAGTTTTATCATTAGAGTGTTTCTCCTGTTAGGAATACGAAGTTGTAATTTTTTACTGGATTAATTATCTATTTAACACTTTTGCTTTCTATTTGATGGCCTATTCAACCTGAGGAGCTTTAAAGACCATATTGTCTTGCAGGCTGTAGCTAATGGTTTTTTGCAAGCTAGCATTTTTATCGAACACATATACCCGCGTACTTTGGGCAGCGATATGTGAGCTGAAAGTCTTATCTAAATTTGCAGCGACATTAATCTGCAATGGACTTTTTACACTAGCCGATGACTTGCTAAAGGAGAGGCTAAACTCAAAGGTGTCAGTTTGATGCTGATTCATTATCATGATGGCGATAGTGCCGGCGTCCCGTGTAGCAATAGTTTTTACGTACGCCTGGTTATCGCTGCTGGCAATAAACTCACCCAGCAAGTAGGTACTCAGTAATTGCATGTGGTAATAGGAAGAGCGGGGATAAAATTCACGCGGTAAACCCAGGTAGCCAAAATCGGTAGCCACCGCATCAGACTCGTTGATGCACCATGGATTTAACATATAAGCGCTGTACTGCATGCCATAGCCAAAAATTTCTGCAGTGAATTGACCAGCCAAAAATGAGGTGTTGCCATACCCGGACACTTCACGATCGGGATTGTGATAGGTCACATTAAATTCAGTCAGCCCCCACAGCAATGCCGCATCACCCTTACGCTGATATTTTGCATTGGCGTTTTTAATCAGCGTTTGTAATTCAAGGACCTGATCCAATATTTTCTTGGGGCCAGTAAACACGACATCATCTCGCACAAATTTGGGGCCATTGGGATAGCTGTGAAAATTAACCCCATCAATTAACCAACGTCCATTTTCTTTAAGACCCACTACATCCAACCTTCCGCCGACCAGAGCGCTGTACTCCGGAATACGCAGCCATGCTTCATCAAACATAAATATTTTTATATCTGGTCCGGCACGACGCATAGCTTTGGCAATCCGCACCAGATATTGGTGAATTTCTTCAATGGTGTACTCTTCATGCAACATAGGTTCATTGCCGATCGACCAGAATTTTATCTGGCGATTGCCTTTACGCGTGTAGTAGGCCACCAGCTCTTTAGTCGCCTCGTCAGAAAAATGGCGCGGAATCTGCAGCAAAGGTTCAGCACCTATGCTTTTTATATTATCGACCATTTTGTTGAGTTGATTGCGGCTGGGAAAATTGCGCTCATAGCCATTGCCGCCAATACGCACCGTTTTTACACCACTGGCCTTCACCTGTGGCCAGAGATTATGGATATAACCCACACGTCCTTCGTCGCCATCGGCCAGCCAATGGTTTTGGCCATACAAATAAGCGCTGATTGGTTGCGCTTGCACCCCTGCCCCTGCGAATAAAAATGCAGACACGATGAAAAATGTGCGTGCACACCATTTATTACTAGTTACCGTCATGCTGCAGCCTCTGCGAGTAGATAAATTATTTCTAATGATCCTGTTTGTAATCACCGTAATTTTTGGTCTACACGCATTATTTTCCCTACACCCATCAATGAAAATGCACCGCAGAAAAATTGACTGATCGCTATAAATTACAATCCGATAGTATTTTAATACGAACTCGTTTTATTGGGATAAAAAAACAATAATTAGCAATTCTTATCATTGAAATACCCAACTAAAAATAGTTGCCATAAAACCCACCGTTATACCCTTATTGACTATAAGCAAATGCAAATTTACGCTCTTAAATTTTGCGTCATGAGAATATGATTAATAAAAAACCCATTATTTTCTTTAGCAAACAGTCAATTTTTTAAGGTGCATTGCATGCATTCCTATTTGTGCTTAGGCTGGCTAAAACAACAATAATTACGTTACCTGACGCCAATTTTTCGGGCGGAAAAAAATCCTTCACACCACCCACTAGCGCTGCCGATTGACA
>NZ_JBRFPI010000160.1:0-9577 GCF_053579595.1 Cellvibrio sp. | reverse complement strand
CATCATAACCGACCAACTGACGTTCGTATTCGGTGCGGTAGCGCGTGTTGCACGCTTCGCGATCTTCATAGCGCGTTACGCGACGACTACCGCCTGCCACATCATTGCCAATCGCTGCACCAATCAAGCCGCCGGCAGCCGTTGCATGACCGCTACGGCCAACTTCATGGCCAATCGCCGCACCGATCAAGCCACCCACTACGGTGCCTTCAAAAGAATCGCCGCCGCGTTGACGCTCGCTGTAGGCCACCGTTTCGACATGGCAGGAATCCATGGGTACTTCTACAGCGACGGTGCGGTAAATCGGTCTGCTCGAAACCACGCGCGCATATTCGGTGTACTCAACCACTTGGTAAGAATGGCGATGGTGGTCGTGGTGTCTGTGCTTATGGTGACGGTCGCGATCAGCCAGGGCGTTGTTAGCCAGCAACAGGCTGCTGGCCAGGGTGCTGATTAATAACAGGCTTTTCATGATGTATATCTCGTATGGTTGATGGTGGCTCCCGGTTGGTTGGGAGTGGATCCAGACTAAGCCTTTTAAGATGAACGAAAACTGAAATATCACCGAGCAATCTTGTGCGTTCGGTCGCAATCCGGATAAACCGCGTTAAAGAGTCAGAATCGCGGAAATAAAGCCAGCTTCAGCGCCAAAAGTGTGCGCAACTCGGGTTATAATCGCGGCCATTTTTTCTGAATTGCCCGCAACAGGTTGTTTCATGTCTGAATTGAACGTCAAAGAATACATGGCCGGGCTCGGCCGCAAAGCGCGTATCGCCTCTCGTGTGATCGCTGCTGCCCCCACCGCATTGAAAAACAAAGCGCTGTTGGCGATTGCCAACGAATTGGATAAATCGCGTATTACGCTGGTTTCCGAGAATCAAAAAGACTTGGCAGCTGGCAAAGCAAATGGCCTTGACGCAGCTATGCTCGACCGCTTGGCAGTCAAGCCAGCGACTATCGACGGTATGATTGAAGGTCTGCGCCAAGTGGCAGCATTGGCTGACCCTTGCGGTGAAATCACCGGTATGAGCTATCGTCCGAGCGGTATTCAAGTTGGGAAAATGCGCGTGCCTTTGGGGGTGGTCGGGATTATTTACGAATCGCGCCCCAACGTGACCATTGATGCAGCGAGTCTGTGTTTAAAATCCGGTAACGCGGCGATTTTGCGTGGCGGCAGTGAAGCCATTCACTCCAACCGCGCCATCGCCAATTGTTTGCAAGCGGGCTTAAAAGCGGCTGGTTTGCCCGCCGATGTAGTGCAAGTAGTGGAAACCACTGACCGTGCAGCTGTAGGCGAACTAATTACCATGCCGCAATTTGTGGATGTGATTGTTCCGCGCGGCGGCAAAGGCTTGATTGAGCGCATCAGCAGCGATGCCAAAGTGCCGGTGATCAAACACCTCGATGGCATTTGCCATGTGTACATCGACGATAAAGCGGATCTCGACAAAGCCTTCACCATTTCCATGAACGCCAAAACCCATCGCTACGGTGTGTGCAATGCGATGGAAACATTGCTCGTGCATGAGCAAGTTGCCGCGCAAATTCTGCCGCGCCTCGCTGCTGCTTACGCTGAAAAAGGTGTTGAGCTGCGCGGCGATGAAAAGACCCGCGACCTGATCAGCGCCAATGTGGCGACTGAAGAAGATTGGGCGACTGAATATCTCGCGCCGATTTTGTCGATCAAAATTGTGTCCGGTTTGGATGAGGCCATCGCCCACATCAACCAATACAGTTCGCAACATACCGACGCAATTGTGAGTGAAGACTACACTCGCGCCCGCCGGTTTATTACCGAAGTAGATTCCGCGTCAGTGATGGTCAATGCCTCGACTCGTTTTGCTGACGGATTTGAATATGGTCTGGGTGCGGAGATTGGTATCTCCACCGACAAAATCCATGCCCGTGGCCCCGTTGGCCTCGAAGGTCTGACCTCGCAAAAATGGGTTGTGTTTGGCGATGGACACATTCGTGCGTAACCCCCACCCTAGCCGGGCGCCCTCCTAGGGAGGGGGTTGCTGTTCATGCGCAAAACCCTCGGTATTTTCGGCGGCACTTTTGATCCGATCCATATCGGCCATCTGCGCATGGCGCTGGAAATAAAACAGCAGCTGCAGTTGGATGAAATGCGTTTGCTGCCGTGTTACTTGCCGCCGCATCGTCCAACACCCGGGGCGAGTGCAATCCAGCGCGTGGACATGCTGGAGATAGCGTTGCAAGGCTGCACGGAATTGCGAATAGATAAGCATGAGTTGCTGCGCGATAAACCTTCCTATACTTACGACACCCTGCATGAAATGCGCGCTGAAGTAGGCGAGCAAACCAGTTTGTGTTTGTGTATGGGAATGGACAGTTTTGCAACGCTCGACACCTGGCATAACTGGACGCAATTGTTGCAGTTGGCACATATCGTAGTAGTTGCGCGTCCCGGTGGTTTTTTACCGGAGTCGGGAGCAGTGGTAGATTTGTTGCAATCCTGCCGCGCTGATAATGCGGCGATTACGCAAAGGTCAGCGGGTGCGATTGTGTTGTTGGAACAGCGGCTACTGCCCATCTCCGCCACTGATATTCGCGCGCAAATCCGCACGGGACATTCGCCGCAGTTTTTAGTGCCCGATGGTGTGTGGAATTACATTCGCAGCAATGGTCTTTATCAATAAGCTGCGCTCTTGATTAATCTTTTTTGCATTTTATTTTTTGAATTTTTATTAATAGGTAACTGAATGTCAGATTTAAACAAAGCGATCATTAACGCCCTTGAAAACCTCAAAGGCAAAGACATAGTGACGCTCGATGTACACGAACTCACCGATGTGATGGACACCCTGATTATTGCCAGCGGTACCTCCAGCCGTCACTCGCGTTCATTGGCTGAAAATTTGGTGGAAGAAACCAAAAAAGCCGGCTTCCGCGCACTGGGCATTGAAGGTTTGGAAACCGGCGATTGGGTGTTGGTGGACTACGGCGATACCGTTGTGCATGTAATGCAGCAGGAAGCGCGCGATTATTACGAGTTGGAAAAGCTCTGGTCGATGAAGCCGGCCAGTCGCGGTTGAGCCAGGCCTGGATAAGTAATCGTTATGCGCATTCGCATTATCGCTGTGGGCACCAAAATGCCCGACTGGGTTGAAGCTGGCTATGCGGAATACGCTAAACGTATGCCGCGCGATGTCACGGTAGAAATGGTGGAATTGCCGCTCGCCCAGCGCAGTAAAAATAGCGATATTGCCAAGGCGATGGAAAAAGAAGGCGAGGCCATGCTCGCGGTGATTGAAAAAGGCGGCAAAGACGAACAAGTGATTGCACTTGAGGTCAAAGGCAAACCCTGGAGTACCGAGCAGCTCGCGGAAAATCTCGCGGGCTGGAAAATGAGCGGATCAAATTATTCATTGTTGATCGGCGGTCCTGATGGTTTGGCGCCAGCGTGCTTGGCGTTGGCGACAATAAAGTGGTCGCTCTCACCGCTTACTTTGCCACATCCGCTGGTGCGCATTTTGGTGATCGAGCAACTCTATCGAGCCTGTACGATTTTGCAGAATCATCCGTATCACAAATAATGATGTCGCCAAGACCAGATTAAAAAAAACCTACAACAACATCAACTTTGATTTATACGAGTTCCCGACCCGAACATGCAAGAATCCCAACAGTTTAAAGATCACCAGCGCGAGGCAAAAATATTTCGCAGCCGCGTACTGGTGATGGCGGTATTTATGCTGCTGTTGGTGTCAGTCCTGGTGTATCGCTATTACGATTTGCAAATCGTCAATTACGAAGAGTACGCCACCCAATCTGATCGCAATCGTGTACACGTCCAGCCAGTTCCGCCTACGCGCGGTTTGATCTTTGACCGCAATGGCGAATTACTTGCCGATAACAAAGCGAGTTTTACTCTCTCGGTCGTCAGTGCTGACGCCACCGAATTGAACAACACGATTGAGTTGCTTAAAGGTCTGATTGAAATTAGCGCTTCGGATTTGGGGAAGTTCTATAAAGCGCAAAAACAGCGCCGCCATAAACTCGACCCGGTTCCCCTGCGCTATCGCCTCACAGAAGAAGAAATTGCGCGCCTTGCGGTAAATCAGCATTTGTTGGATGGCGTAGAAGTGAATGCGGAGTTGGTGCGCAACTATCCGCATAAGGATATGTTTGCCCATGTGATTGGCTATACCGGGCGCATTAGTGAAAAGGAAGTCGATGCGTTTACGCCCGAGCAATTGCAGCGCTATTCCGGTACCCACGCCATCGGCAAGATTGGGATCGAGGCGAGTTACGAAGATGTGCTGCTGGGTGAAGTGGGTAGCCAGAATGTTGAGACCAATGCGCGTGGCCGTGTTATGCGCATTCTCGATCGGATCGATTCCAAACAGGGCAGCGATTTGCGCCTGCATTTGGATGCGCGTATGCAAGAGACTGCCGTCGCTGCCATGCGTGGTCGGCGCGGCGCAGTAGTGGCGATTGATGTGAAGACCGGCGGGGTATTGGCGGCGGTGAGCTATCCCGGTTTTGACCCTAACCTCTTTGTGACAGGCATTGGTTATCGCGATTACAAAAGCCTCAATGAAGACATAGATACCCCTTTATTCAACCGCTTTTTACAGGCTCAGTATCCTCCCGGTTCAACCATAAAGCCGGTGATTGGTCTGGCTGGTTTGCATACGGGTTTTACCGATGTCAATCGCGCCATTTCGGACCGCGGCGTATTTACCTTGCCCGGCAGTTCCCGTCTCTATCGCGATTGGGTGCTAGCCAGAACCGGCGGTGGCCACGGCCGGGTGGATCTCAAAGCGGCCATTTCCCAATCCTGTGATACTTATTTTTGGGATCTGGGCAACCGCATGGGGATCGATCATATCAGTAGTTTTGGCCCCCATTTTGGCCTCGGTAACCTTACCGGTATCGATATTCCTAGCGAGCGCAAAGGCCTGTGGCCATCGCGCGAGTGGAAGCGTGCGGCGCGGCGCGAGGCTTGGTACCCGGGCGATACGGTCAATATTTCGATTGGGCAGGGTATGGTGCTGGCAACGCCCATGCAATTGGCGGTGATGACTGCCACCATCGCCAACCGCGGTGTCCGCTACCGGCCGCAATTTATCCAGAAAATTGGCGATCAGGTGCATGAGCCGATTGTCGATGAGATTTTCGAAACCAAACCCGAATACTGGGATGCGATTATCGGTGGCATGGAAGAGGTAATGCACGGTGCTCGCGGCACAGCGCGGCGGGTATCGGAGCGTTCTGAATACCGCATGGCGGGCAAGTCGGGTACGGCGCAGGTAGTGGCTATCGCCCAAAACGCCAAATACAACTCGGCGCTGCTGAAAGAGCGTCATCGTGACCACGCATTGTTTGTGGCCTTTGCCCCGGTTGAGGCACCGCAAATTGCGGTCGCGGTGATGCTTGAAAACGCCGAGGGCGGTTCCAGCCAGGCGGCGCCAGTTGCGCGTGCGATGATGGATGCCCAAATTCTCGGCTATTACCTCAAAGCGGATGAGTTTGTTCCACCGGTAGGGTTTCACCATGCCGCTATTATCAAGCGCCTCAACAACTATATCGCCGAACGCAAAGCGGTGCAGGTGGCCAAAGAGGCGGAGTTACCGGCTAAAGCAGCGGTGCAAGCTGGCTCATCCTCGTCCACCGCGCCTGTGAAGGTTCCGGAGACCGCTCATGAGTAAACAGGATTTCCTGCGGCGCATGCCCGAAGCGGGGAGTGCATTCAGTCGCCGCGCGCGCCTGGCCGAGCGCCTGCACATCGATTTTTTCCTGCTGCTGCTGTTGATGTTGCTGACGGTGATTGGCTTGACTGTGCTCTACAGCGCCAGTGGGCACAACCTGCCGAGTGTGGAAAAGCAGGGCACTTTTTTTATGATTGCCTATGTCACTATGTTTATAGTCGCGCAGATTCCGGTCGAGTTTATGCGGCGCATGGCGCCCGTCGCCTATGTTGGTGGAGTTTTGTTATTGCTGGCGGTTACTATTTTTGGCGATATTTCCATGGGCGCCCAGCGCTGGTTGCAACTCGGCAGCTTCCGTTTTCAACCATCGGAAATTATGAAACTCGCCATGCCGATCACTATCGCAGCCTACCTTAGCCGGGGCTTTTTGCCGCCACGTTTCACTCAAGTCGTTGTCGCGCTGGGGCTCATTGGTTTACCTACAGCCCTGATTATAGAGCAGCCGGATTTGGGTACCTCCATCCTGGTCGCTACTTCGGGCATTATGGTGTTGTTTTTCTCCGGCCTGCTTTGGCGTTATATCGCTGCTGCAGTGGTGGTGTTTGGTGCGAGCCTTTGGCCGATCTGGCATTTTATGTTGCACGATTACCAGCGCCAGCGGGTGCTGACCATGCTTGACCCCACCCAGGATCCGCTCGGGACCGGGTGGAATATTATCCAGTCAAAAACTGCCATCGGCTCTGGTGGCCTATCGGGCAAAGGCTGGATGGAAGGCACCCAATCGCGCCTGGATTTCCTGCCTGAAGGCCATACGGATTTTATTATTGCGGTCATGTCAGAAGAGTTTGGCTTGCTCGGGGTGATACTCTTGCTCGCTATTTATGCGATGGTCATTATTCGCGGCTTGATGATTGCGGTGAACTCACAAAGCAGTTTTGGCCGCTTGCTCGCCGCTGCCGTGAGTTCAACGTTTTTTGTTTATGTGTTCGTCAATATGGGTATGGTGTCAGGCATAGTGCCGGTGGTCGGTGTACCCTTACCCCTGATCAGCCAGGGCGGTACGGCGATTGTTGCACTCTTTGCAGGTTTTGGTTTGTTGATGGCGATTGCCACCGAGAAAAAACGGGTAATGACACCCCAGTCTTGATCCCTATACCGCCGGTTAGTGGATAGGAAAATGCGTTAAACGAGGTTTTATGTTGTCTTTCTGTTACAGCGTTTCAAAAAAGTGCCTGAGTGTTTTAGCAGGGGCAAGCTTTAGCTTTGTTGCGGCGGCTGATTATAGCCAACATCCACTGGCGGCCGGTTTTGTCGATGAAATGGTGCAGCAACACGGCTTTACGGCCGATGAAATTAATCAGTGGTTGAGCAAGGCGGAAAAGCGCCAGCCCATCCTGGATGCTATTGCGCGCCCGGCAGAAAAATCCAAAACCTGGAAAGAATATCGCCCGATTTTTATCGTGCCTACGCGCATCACCAATGGTGTTGCGTTTTGGAATGAGCATCGCGCCGCACTGGCGCGCGCCGAAAAAGAATACGGTGTGCCCGCCGAAATTATTGTGGCGATTATCGGTGTGGAAACTAACTACGGCAAAAATACCGGCAGCTGGTATGTGATTGATGCGCTCACCACTCTCGCGTTTGATTACCCTCCGCGCGCACCGTTTTTCCGCTCTGAATTGGTGAATTATTTTATTCTCACGCGCGAGCAAAAACACAATCCGTTGGAATTCAAAGGCTCCTACGCAGGCGCTATGGGTTATGGCCAATTTATGCCGTCAAGCTACCGCAATTTTGCTGTCGATTTTAGTGGCGACGGTTTTACCGATATTTGGAATAATCCCACCGATGCGATTGGCAGTGTCGCCAACTATTTCAAACAACATGGTTGGCAAACCGGCAAAACGGTGGTGGTTCCAGCCAGGTTGACCAAAGCGCGCGATGCTCTCTTGGCCAATGAGTCATTTAACAAAGTAGAACTACCCAGTATTAAAGTGAGGGATTGGAAAAAAGCGGGCATCACATCTACCAAAAAAATTGCCCGTAATACACCGGCAATTGCGATTGAATTTGATGGCGCCAATGGTTTGGAATATTGGCTCGGTTTGCAGAATTTCTACACCATTACCCGCTACAACCGCAGCCCCATGTATGCCATGGCGGTGTACGATTTAAGCCTTGAGATCAAACAAGCGATGCGTAAAGCCGATAAGCCATCAGTGGGAGCTGTACACTAATGCTGTCGATGCCCCGAACTGGCTCTGCCAATAAAATACAAAAAAGAAATATCGCACTGGTATTTATTTGCTGTGTTTTATTGGCGGCCTGTTCGGGCAATAAACCCAAGTCCGGTAATACCACTAAATCCTCTGAGCCATACAACCCCAATGACGGCCGCTATGAGCACGATAAGGATTTTGGGCCAAGCGAAGAAATTGATATGTCGCACGTGCCCGATGCTGTGCCGCGCTATGAAACACGCACCCGGGCAGGCAATAAAAATCCTTACACTGTGCTCGGCAAAACCTATCACCTGATCAAAGATGAAAGTTCCTATCGCGAGCGCGGCTACGCTTCCTGGTACGGCAATAAATTTAATGGCCACAATACGTCCAATGGCGAACGCTACGATATGTACGCCATGACCGGTGCACATAAAACCTTGCCGATCCCATCCTATGTGCGTGTGACCAATTTGGATAATGGCAAAAGCGTCGTTGTGCGTATTAATGACCGCGGCCCGTTTCACCAGGGGCGTATTGTGGATTTGAGTTACGCTGCAGCGCAGCGCATTGGTATCCATAAAACGGGTACCGGCAGAGTTGAAGTAGAAATTGCGTTGCCTGGTGATGCTGCACCTATACCGCGCCGCGCCGATAGTAAAACTCCTAAAAATCTTGAACCCGCGTTACCGGCGGGTACTTATTTACAGTTGGGTGCATTCAGCCAAAAAGATTCTGCACAGCAATTTGCGGCGAGTGTAGGTAGCAAACTGACTTATCCGGTCATCATTAAATCTGCGGCACAACCTAAACAGGTACACCGCGTGCGCGTTGGCCCATTTAAAGACGCAAAAAGTTTGCAAGATGCACGCGACCAATTGGCGCGCATTAAAATTTTTGAAGCGCATGTGGTTTATCAATAAATCCTGTGGCGTCAGCGCATGAAATTCAGGTTTGATTCACGCCGCTGCTTTACTGTTACAATTCGCGAATTCAAATTTTCTTTTCCATTTCGTTTTACAGAGTGTTAATCAACCATGATTAAAAAATTATTTGCCAGTGTTCTGCTGGTCAGCTCAGGTCTCACCTTTGCGCAGCAGCCAGCCGCGCCAGTTCCATCTGCTACTTTGCCTACACCGACACCTGGCCAAGTCGTCGAACAAAAGCCAGTGGTTATTCCGGCAGCGCCCCAATTGGCTGCGACCGGTTTTATTTTGGTTGATGCTACTACTGGCAGCATTGTGGCCGAGAGCAATTCCGAACAGCGTTTACCTCCTGCGAGCCTCACCAAAATGATGTCCAGTTATTTGGTGGTTGATGAAATTGAAAAAGGCCGCATCACTGAAGATGCTATGGTGAACATCAGCGTAAAAGCCTGGAAAATGGGCGGCTCGCGCATGTACGTAAAAGAGGGCACACAAGTGTCCGTTATCGATTTGTTGCGCGGTGTGATTATCCAATCGGGCAACGACGCAACCGTAGCGCTCGCTGAATATGTTTCCGGCAATGAAGACGCGTTTGTTGATTCTATGAATCAAAAAGCCGCTCAACTCGGCATGGTAAATACCCATTTTGAAAACTCAACCGGTTGGCCTGCTGAAGGTCACTTGACTACGGCAAAGGATTTAGCAGTGCTTGCGCGTTCGATCATTAATGATCACCCGACTCACAACCGGCTCT
>NZ_JBRFPI010000159.1:0-9593 GCF_053579595.1 Cellvibrio sp. | reverse complement strand
ATCCCTGATTGAAAGCGAACTCTTTGGTCACGTAAAAGGGGCGTTTACCGGTGCAAATGAAAATCGAATGGGAAAATTGGTCGCCGCCAACGGTGGAACTTTATTCCTCGATGAAATCGCCAACCTTGCACTACATCTGCAAGTTAAATTATTGCGTGTGTTGGAACAACGCCAGGTAACACCAGTTGGAGATGAAAAACCGGTTGCACTCAATGTGCGTGTTATTGCCGCGACCAATGCTAGCTATGCGCACTTAACGGATGAGCGACAATTTCGCCAGGATTTATTGTATCGTCTGAATACCGTAGAGCTTACCCTGCCGCCGCTGCGCGAACGTAAAGACGATATTCCGTTGTTAGCGGATCATTTCCTCAGTATTTACGCACAAAAATATCAGCGTAAAAAACCGCTGCTTAGCCACAAAGCGCTGGCCTCACTGCAGGAATATTCCTGGCCGGGCAATGTGCGTGCACTAAACCATGCCGTTGAGCGGGCATTGGTATTGAGTGATAAAGATACCTTGCAAGCAGAAGATTTTGCCCTCGCCCCTGCGACTGAAAATTCTCTACATGATTCATTGCAAACTAACTGCTTGAATTTGGAAATGTTGGAACGCAATGCAGTTGAGCAGGCGCTAAAAAAACATGCCGGTAATATTTCACAAGCGGCGCGGGAATTGGGCTTAACGCGCATGGCGCTCTATCGCAGGATGGAAAAACATGATCTCTAACGCTGTGTTGTCAATCAAGTCAGGATTAACCGATTTTCGTATCAATATTCTGCTGCGGTTAGTGTTGATTCTCTGCACCATGTCGTTATTGGCCGGTGTTTATCATGCTGAACAAGTATTGATATTCAGCATGATAGGTATAGCTATCTTATTATCGATACAGATTTATTTGCTTTTTTATTATATGCAATCCACCCAGCGCGAAATGGAAAGTTTTTTTGATGCTGTGCGGTATGAAGACGGTGCACGTCGAATCAATACCCGCTTTAAACAAAGCCAACACCTGAAAGTGCTGTGGGAAGAACTGCAAACGCAGTTGCAACAGTTGCGGCAGAAAAATGAAGAGCTGGTGCGCTATTACAGTTTGCTGCTGGAAAAGGTACCTGTTGCGCTGGTGGTTGTTGAAGATGAGGGTGAAGGCGGAAAAATCGAACTGGTTAATTCAGCAGCACAGCAATTATTTAAACGCAGCTACCTGACAGCAATGGATCAACTGCATGATTACGGCGCGCAACTGGCGTTGGACATACGGCAAATAACTGCAGGCGAACAGCGCAGCTCCCATCTGTTGAGTGATCAGGTGTCTATTGCGGTAGCAGTGTCGGCCGCAGCGATTCAATTACACAGTGGCACCAAAAAGGTAATTAGTATTCAACCTATCCAACGAGAACTGGATAGACAGGAAATTCTCGCCTGGCAAAATTTGGTGCAGGTATTTACCCACGAAATTATGAATTCAATGACACCCGTTGCGTCACTGAGCAAAACGGCAAATGAATTATTGTTGACGCAGTTAGATAACCATGGGGGTGCCGATGAGTCTTTGCAGGATGCGCAGCAGGCCATCCACACTGTGGCCCGCCGCGCGGAACATTTAATGCAATTTGTACAGGCATATCGACGTATTGCCAATCCACCGCAACTAAAGTGCGTGGATATAGTAGTGCAGGATTTACTGATGGATGTATGCCGCTTATTTCAGGTGCAGGCAGGCGAACGGGGAATCATATTAAGGTGCACAACAACTCCTGAGCATCTCAGGCTACATGCCGACCCCGCGCATGTGGAGCAAGCATTAATTAATCTGGTAAAAAATGCAGTCGATGCAGTGGCAGAAAAAACGCATGGCCATATTTTTTTAAAGGCTTACATTGGTCATGGCGGCAATGTATTAATTGATGTGATTGATAATGGAGCAGGAATTGCAGCAGAAAAATTAGAACAAATTTTTGTGCCCTTTTACACATCAAAACGCGATGGTACGGGAGTCGGTTTATTCTTGGTGAAGCAAATTATGCAAGCGCATCGCGGTTCGGTTTGTGCGTTGCAGGGTGAAAAAGGTGGAAGTATTTTGCGTTTGATGTTTTAGGCTTTGCTCTATTGTGCCCAAATGAGTGAAATTTTGAGAGATTCTTTTGAATAAACAGCGATAACGGCTGTATTGCTAAAAAGACTAGGTTAAGATTTAGTTGCCATCAAAAGGAGGTCGCTCGTCGAAAAGTCATTCGACGCATATATAGTTCAAGGAGAAATGGTGCAAAACAAATCAAATAGCAGTGATACTTAAGGAGAAACCGTTGAAAATTTTAACTTCATTAGCGATAGTTTTTGTATCAGCAGTAGCATTAAGCAGCAATGCAACGATCATTTGGGATGAAAGTATTAATGGTAGCTCTGAGAGCATGCCAATGCTTAATTTGCAGATGGGGGAAAATGAAATTTTAGGCTCAAGCCGTTGGATTGGTGATGACATCGATCCGTTTATTTATACCGAAGCAAATCGGTATGTTTTGAGCTTACAAGAAGGATATAGCATAAAATCCATAACCGCTGAGATCTTCAATTCTGTACTAGATTCTCAGGACTCACTTGAGAGCCTGTGGGCAACGACATTTTGGTCACTGCAAGATTTTACCTATGACTTCAAGTGGTACGAATATACCCGCATTGGTGAACAGTCACCTTATGCTAGTTTCAGTAATCTTCCGCTCAATGGTTTCAATAATTTTCTCTTAAATCAAGCTGCCGGGCTTTCTATTTCGGGGCCGTTTGATCTTTCCTGGGATTATAGAGTGACTATTGAAGTGGTTAATTCAGTTCCAGAGCCATCGTCATTATGGTTGGTGCTGTTCGCACTTGCTGTCATCTTTTGGGCACAAGTACCAACTAAGAAACGGATCAGTCCTTAGCAAAATATTCTAATCATTTACACGGCGGTATCGCTGTAGAGGGCTTTGGAAATTATTGATCGTCGTACAGCTGTTTTTTGCTAGATAGCAAAAAGTAGATTAATGCCTCTCGAAACTTTTGGCGGCTAATGCGCAGCATGACCGCCAGATTGAAAATCTTTTATGCCGTGCATTTTCCTCCGGTTTGTTCGTTATGACCAAACCGGTTATTTTCTAAAATAGCCCAAACATTCATCCACTTCATTTGCAAAACCTAAAATGACTGCAACGTGTTCAAGTAATTGTTGCGGTTGAATTTCCAAAATGCGTTGCTGCTCGCTTCAGGTATTTATTATTGTGTTCTCAATTAATATCGGTTAGTTAACAGAATATGTTGGCTATCAGCCCTTGGCTGATTCTCAAGCAGTAATTTAGGCTATGCATTGTTACAATGCAGCTGACCGTATTTAGTGGTTGAGCGAACTATTACAATAACAAACAAGGTTTCACCGGAGTAGCTTATGCGAGCACGAGGGTATTTGGCATCTCTATTAATATTCATGTGTACGATTTGTTTGGCGGCAAATGCCCTGGCGCAATCGCTGGATTCAGTACTTGCCAACCCGACATTACCTATCGCAAAAATGCCCTTTTTTAATTTGCATGATTTTGTTTCATTGCTAACTGCGGCGATTTGTGTGCTGCTGGTGATTTACCAATTCTTCTTGCCCAAGACCAATCCATTGTCAGCATTACTGTTGAGCTTATTCTTTTTGAGTTTGGGAGCTGCCGCCATTTCAAATGTATTGTTGTGGAATGCCTACATTAGTATCAATTCGGTATTTATAAATCAGCTGATTCCGTGGGTTTTTGCGACTGTATCTATCACCAAAGGAATATTTTTATATTTATATGTTGCATCGTTAACACAGCATGGCTTCAGAATTAATTACAAACATTTTCTGTTTTCGATACCGCTGCTGATCGTGTTGGGTATGCTCGGTTTATTTCAGATAGATGCAGATAATTTGCGTTTCATCGGAATCCGTAGGTCGGATTCGGAGATTGAGCAGGTGGTGTGGGTGTGGCACTTGTTGCGCGCGACACCCTTTATCTACGCGGTTGCCGCAGTAATTGTCACGCTTTACTATCACAATAATTTAAAAGAATATTATTCAAGCTATATTGTTAACGGGCCGGTTTGGTTGAGTGTGTTAACCATCGGCTTTGTCATAAATTGGGGTTGGGCGCTGGCTACGCATTTGTGGGGTCGGCACTTACCGATATCTATCGCCGACTCTCTTGGTATAGCGGATAACTACATTACGCTGGTATTGCTCAATGGCTTGTTTATTTATAGTTTTGTCTATAGCCACAAATTGGAGGCGACTAAAGCGCTGCCAAAAAATGCGGAAATAGCGGATTTGATACCTCATTCTTTATCTGGTGATGAATTAATAAAAATCAGAAACGGAATGGAAGTTGATCAGTTATATTTGAAAAACAATTTGAACATAGAAGAGTTTTCAAAATGCATCGGTCTTTCTTATCGGGAGGTGTCGAGCATTATCAATAAACACTTCCAGACGAACTTTTATGAATTTGTTAATTTGTACCGAGTGAATAAAGCAAAAGAGTTATTACTCAATCCGGATTATGCCGATAGAACCATTTTAGATATTTTTTTGGAATCCGGCTTCAACAGTAAGTCGGCATTTAATCGGTTTTTTAAACGTTATGTGGGAGTTACTGCCACTGAATTCCGTAAAAATCCACTCGCCCAGCAAAAGCGGGAAGGCTAGGCCTTCCCGTTTCAGGTTAATTCACCAAGCGGTAACTTAGTAGCAACCAGCGTTGATACGTGTATTGCCGTCCCACGCACATTGACCGGTGATACAGTCAACCAAATTGTTGTTAAAGCTGTTCGTTGCATGGCTGAAAATAGTGAACCAGCCACCGTCGTCCCATACTGCAGTCGGATAGTTGCGTGAACGTGCTTCCAGCGAGTGCATTTGTTGGTACCACAAGCGAATATTGTTGCAGGTCATGGTGGGCTTGTTCTTGGCCCAGCCTACACCCCATTCACTTACATACACCGGCATACCCTTGCCGACTGAGTCAGCCCAATTTTTTACCCGCGTCAGAGGATCAGCGATGGTGGCAGTCGTCCAGGCCATTGCATGGTTTCCGTCTTGACCGGAAAAGGTGAAGGGCTCGTAGTGGTGATGGGAGGCCATCACGTAGGGATCATTACCGTTGCCAACCGGACTCAGGTCGTACCACACGTTACCCAACTCGTAAGACCCAAACCATTGGTTGCCGCCAATCATCACAATACGCTGTGGATTTACTGCGCGAATCTTTTGATAAGCCCGGCCACTCATCGCGCGGATGTTGGCGACTGGCATTGCACTACCATCAGAAAGATGTGGCTCATTCAGCAACTGGAACATCAGGCGCGTGTTGCGATTGCCAAAAATATCCACCACGTCTTGCCACAGACGCTCAAGTACCGCGGCGCGGTTGTTGTCTTTCAGGCCGTATTCGTGGTGGGCGTTGATGACAACATGCATGCCCGGCAGGGAGAGCGCATAGTCAACCGTCTGCTGAAGTTGTGCGAGCCTTGGATGGTTGCGGTCAACCACTCCCGTCAGTTGGTTAGCTAGGCGCGAACCGTTAATGGTTTCAGTCCAGGTAACCGGGATGCGCACATTACGGAAGCCTTTGGCGTAGTAAGCATCGATTTTGGGTTTGGCATTGGCGAATGTTGACGCGTTCTGCTCGCCTTCGAACATGTTCCCCAAATTAAAGCCTGCACCCATATCCGTTGCTGCTTGTGCAGCAGTTTTCCATTGGCTGGCCGGTGCTGAGCTGGACGTGCTTGTGGCGCTGGATGAACTTGGAGTAGATGTGTTTGTGCCAGAAACGATTTCAATCCAATCCAGATTGAATCCGCCCACCGCCATAAACATACCCAGGTCGTAGGTGCCGGCCTGGATAGTCACGTTAGCCTGGATGGTCTGGAAGTTTTGCCAATCGCCGGTGTTGGGGATCACCATATTGGTGAGGAAAGTTGCGCCGCTGTTTAGATCAACTGCAAATTGGGCCCCGGTATTGGGGCTCGCAACCCGTGCGCGGATGGTGTACTGGCCGGAGGTTGGAATGACAACATCAGTAAATTTGAGCCATTCATTGGCAACGATCCAACCTACATTAAATCCACCACCCGCGGCCAGTGCCTGGATGTCCACGGCGTCGTTACGATAGGCTGCGCCGCTATTACCGACCGTGGTGTCAAAGAACTCATCGTAGTCTTCCGCTTGCAAGCGGAGATTGGTGCCTGCCGCCACAGATGACCTGCTGGATGAGCTTGCCGCACACTTATCGGTCAGGCTAAACCAATTCAGGTTCCAGCCGCCTGCCGGTACAACAATGCCCAAGCCCTGTGCACCGCCGGGCAGGGTGATATCGCGAGTGATGGTGACCCAGTTTTGCCAGCCGCCAGTGTTGGGTACCGGGAGTGTGTCATAAGTCGCACCTCCACCCGATTTCTCCAGCACCAGCACCGAGCCGGTCACTGCGCTCGCTACACGGTATTGAACGGTGTAAGTTCCCGCGCAGGGTAAGTTTAGAGTTGGGTATGAAATCCAGTCGCCCGCATCGGTATAACCCACATTCAGCCCGCCGCCGGTATCGGTCGTCGCCTGGGTTTGAATGCCGAGCATGTTGTTAAAGCTTTCGGCCTGGATAACGGTGGTCGCAGCATTGGCCTGCGCAGATAGTAGGCCAAGCAGCATTCCTCCAACCGCAGCAGTACCCCTGAGGGCTTTTGGAGCATGTAGATGTCTAGTCATTTGGGAAACCTCTATTAATTTATTATTCGGTGTTGTGCTACTGGCGATTCCCAATCAATTTTTTTAATGCACCCTCTAGGTTATTCCGTTGGATGAGGATTCAAGCCAGTTAACCGATAGTAAATTTTGTGCCCGCAAGCGCGCGCCAGAAGTTACAAAGCGTCAAAGTTGGTGCGTACCAGCTTCGCGGCGAAACTGGCACCGGTAGTTTTTGTGTTAAACAGCCACTTTTTTATAGTGCTAGTTCAAATTTTTAGGAGGCGGCGGGATTTATAAAACGAGGGGGAAAAAAAGCCCCGGTAGTGAGTGGATTACCAGAGCTTCGTTTAAGGTCGAATGTTATGACAAAACAGTTAATACAATCTGCTAGATATCAAGCGACTGACCCTTGCACAGGCTTCTGCTGGAGGTCTTCTAATGCGTTGTCGGATGTGCATGTAAATAACCTAAGCACTCATCCACTTCATTCGCAGAACCCAATATTACCGCCACCCGCTCGTGCAATTGTTTCGGTTGGATTGCCAGAATTCGCTCTTGTTCACTCCGGGCTTTACCGCCGGCATTTTCAATTAACAGTGCCATGGGGTTTGCTTCGTAGAGTAAACGCAATTTTGCCGGTTGTTTGGCGTTGCGGTTATCGGACGGATATAAAAATATCCCACCGCGCGTGAGTACGCGATGCACATCACCTACCATGGCAGCGTTCCAGCGCATGTTGTAGCGCTTCTGACGCGGGCCGGTTTCGCCGAGGATTAAATCCTCAATATAGCAGTGCATATCTTCGTTCCAGAAACGCGAGTTGCTCATGTTGATGGCAAATTCCTGCGTGTCTTTTGCGATCTGGATATTGTCAGCCGTTAATAAAAAAGTGCCTTGGGTCGAGTCCAGCGTAAAACAGCGCGTGCCCTTGCCGGTGGTAATGGCGAGCAGGGTTGATGGCCCATAGAGCACATAACCGGCGCAGACTTGTTGCGTCCCCTGCTGGCTAAATTGCAATTCGCTGCTGTGCGGAACTGAATCGAGTGCGCGGTAAATACTGAATATAGTTCCAATCTGGCCATTGATATCGATATTGGATGAACCGTCGAGTGGATCAAAGGCCACCAGATATTGTCCCTCTGGATTGGCCGCGACGACGCTATCTTCCTCTTCCGAGGCGAGAGCCGCTACAGGTGCACAGGCGAGTAATAAGTCTTTCAATAATTGGTTGGATATGACATCCAATTGTTTTTGGGTTTCGCCCTGGATATTTTCATCTTGCGTAGAGCCGAGCACGCCCGCGAGCGCACCCTGGCGCACGCGGAACGCAATTTCTTTGCTCGCATCAATAATGGTTTCAATTACTTGCATCAACTCTGCTTCGACATCGTCATCGCGCAGTACATTCAGTAAATTTTTCATGCAATTACCTGTTGCGACTTTTTTTGTTAGATATAGCGATTGATGCAATTTAAATCGGCGAAGGATTGTTCCAAACGCTTAACCATATGTTCTTCGCTTTGGCGCAGCCAGACGCGCGGATCGTAATATTTTTTGTTGGGTTTTTCGTCGCCCTCGGGGTTGCCGATCTGGCTTTGCAAATATTCAGCGTTGGCTTTGTAGTATTCCATTGTCCCTTCCCAAAATGCCCATTGGGTATCGGTATCGATATTCATTTTTACAACACCGTAGTGGATCGCTTGGGCAATGTCGTCTGCTTCAGAACCTGAGCCGCCGTGGAAAACAAAATCGAGACTGTTGTGCGGTACACCAAACTTTTCACTTACGTAGGTTTGTGAGTTGCGCAAAATTTCCGGCGTGAGTTTTACATTGCCCGGTTTGTAAACGCCGTGCACATTGCCGAAAGACGCCGCTATAGTGAAGCGAGGGCTGATGGGGCGCAATTTTTCATAAGCGTAGGCTACATCTTGCGGTTGGGTATAGAGCGCGGAATTATCCAGATGGCTGTTGTCCACGCCATCTTCTTCGCCTCCCGTGCAGCCTAACTCGATTTCCAGTGTGATGCCGAGCTTGTGCATGCGTGTTAAATAAGCGGCAGAAATTTCGATATTTTCTTGCAGCGATTCCTCCGATAAATCGATCATGTGTGAACTAAATAGAGGTGTGCCAGTTTGCGCAAAATGTTTTTCGCTTGCATCGAGCAATCCATCGATCCAGGGTAATAATTTTTTCGCTGCGTGATCAGTGTGCAATATCACCGGCACACCGTAGGCTTCTGCCACTGTATGAACATAGTGTGCGGCGGCGATGGAGCCCAATATCGAACTGCCCTGTCCATCGAGTTTGATGCTTTTACCCAGAAAAAAGGCGGAGCCGCCTTGCGATAATTGCACAATAACTGGCGAATTCACTTTGCGTGCCGCTTCAAGTGTGGCGTTAATGGTATTGGTGTTGGCTGCGTTCACGGCAGGATAGGCAAAACCGCCCGCTTTGGCGGCATTGAATAAGGTTTTTACGGCATCGCCAGTGGCAACGCCAGGGGCAACGAGGTTCGCGAGACTGTTCATCATCAAATCCTGAGCTGTGGTTGATTTTTTGTGATGACCGAGTTATTCGCCGATTGGATTTTTTTAGTTTTTCTTTTTTATGTCGAATATAAATTTATTTGGATCTGATCTGTAAGGGCGCTGCTTGCTGTGCTCTTGTCATGCCCGCGCCCAAATCGCATTGGCAACAACATTATCAGTCATCAATTTCTGCAAGTTCCGACGCCTGCTCGCAAATCGCAACAAAGTGACCCGGGTCCAAACTCGCACCGCCCACTAACAAACCATCGATATCGGCTTGCTGCAATAAATCGCGCGCATTGCTTTTGGTTACGCTGCCGCCATACAAAATGCG
>NZ_JBRFPI010000158.1:0-9624 GCF_053579595.1 Cellvibrio sp. | reverse complement strand
TATTTTTTTCATAGAAACCGATCCTGTTTTATTCGGTCCTGAGGCAGATAGACGTATAATAGTTAATTAAAAGTCCATGCTGTTTCCGTTTGCACTGCATAAATCCTGTGCGATCATCATGTTAGCAGCGGTTATTACCTTTTTACTAGAAGTTTGTCACAAACACTATGGCCTTGTTACCTATCCTTGAATTTCCAGACCCACGGCTGCGCACTGTCGCCAAACCCGTCACAGAAGTGGACGATAAAATCCGCCAGTTGGTGGATGATATGTTCGATACCATGTACGACGCACCGGGTATTGGCTTGGCGGCATCACAAGTCAATGTGCACAAGCGCGTAGTAGTTATAGACGTGAGTGAAGATAAATCCCAGCCGATGGTATTTATTAACCCTGAAATCGAGGTTTTGGATGCTGAGCTGAGCGAATACGACGAGGGTTGCCTCTCAGTGCCGGGGTTTTATGAAACTGTAGTGCGCCCCGGCCACATTCGGGTGCGGGCATTGGATCGCGCCGGCAAGCCGTTTGAAATTGAGCCCCAAGGTGTACTGGCAGTCTGCATCCAGCACGAGCTGGATCATTTAAACGGCAAGCTGTTTGTGGATCATATCTCGCCTTTCAAGCGCACCCGTATTCGTGCAAAATTGGAAAAAAAACACAAGGCTGAAGCGCGCTAGGCGTGCGCAGCAGACAAAGGCGCTACTGGCGCCTTTTTTATTTTCTATCACTATCTGTTTCAACGCTTTGCAATCTGACAGGTTATTCATGAGCCAAGGTTTACGTATTATTTTCGCAGGCACGCCAGAGTTTGCCGCCGAGCATTTAAAAGCACTCCTGGGTAGCCACCATCAGATAATTGCTGTTTATTCGCAACCTGACCGCCCAGCCGGGCGCGGTAAAAAGCTGAGCGCCAGTCCTGTAAAGGAAGTGGCGCTCGCGCATGAAATCCCCGTTTATCAGCCGCTCAACTTTAAATCGTCCGAGACTGTTGCCGAACTTGCGGCGCTTGAAGCTGATTTGATGGTGGTAGTTGCTTACGGATTGATCCTGCCAAAGGTAGTGCTCGATACCCCGCGCCTCGGCTGCATCAACGTGCATGCATCGATCCTGCCGCGCTGGCGCGGCGCAGCACCCATTCAGCGCGCCATCGAAGCGGGTGATACTGAAACCGGTGTCACCATTATGCAGATGGAATTAGGGTTGGATACCGGCGATATGCTGATCAAAACATTCTGCCCGATATCAAGCGACGATACCGGCGGAAGCCTGCACGATAAGCTCATCAGAATCGGCGCCCCCGCCCTGCTTGAGGCACTCGATTCGATTCAGGGCGGCACTATCACGCCTGAAAAACAGGACGATAGCCTAAGCAACTACGCACCTAAACTCAGCAAAGAAGAGGCCGCACTCAATTGGCAGTTGTCCGCCACTGAGCTGGAGCGCAAAGTGCGCGCGTTTAACCCCTTTCCAGTCGCCCATACTAAACCTGCAGGTGCGAGCGATGACCAGCGCATTCGCATCTGGGCGGCGGCAGCCTCAGACAAAACTACCAACGCCACACCTGGCAGCATCACCTACATCAACGACCAAGGCTTGTGGATCGCCTGCAAACAGGGTCAACTTATCCTCGAACAGCTGCAATTGCCAGGCAAAAAGGCGATGAACGTGAGCGATATACTACGTGGTCACCCTGACTTATTTAAAGTCGGCGACCAGCTGGAGCAGCCAGCATGCTAAGTGTGCGTGCCGCTGCGGCGCAGGTGATTGCGCAGATACTGGCCTCGAAAGGTTCGCTATCCAGTCTATTGCCAGCTGTTTCGGCGAAGATTGCCGATAATGACCGCCCATTGCTGCAAGAACTTTGCTTTGGCACCTGCCGTTATTATCCGCAACTGCAGGCCTACACAGAGTGTCTGCTGGACAAGCCGCTGCGCGCCAAAGATGGCGATGTGCAAGCGCTTTTGCTGCTCGGCCTCTACCAATTGCTGCATACCCGCATCCCCGACCACGCCGCCATCGGCGAGACAGTAGAAGTTACACGCTACATCAAAAAACCCTGGGCGACCAATCTGGTCAATGGCGTATTGCGCAGTTTTCAGCGCGATAGCAGCAAAATTAACGAATTTTTAGCCGAAAACCGTGCTTTTCAAAGCAATCACCCGGCGTGGATGGAAGCGATGATCAGCAAGTGCTGGCCAGAGCAATTTAATCAACTGATCGCCGCCAATAACCAGCACCCTCCGTTTAGCTTGCGCTTGAATACCCACAAGCTCAGCCGCGATGAGTATCTGCAATTACTGCACGACGCCGACATCCACGCTAAACCCACCCAATACAGCCCCTATGGCATCACCCTGGAGCAGGCCTGCGACCCACGCAAGCTGCCGCATTTCGCCGAAGGCTGGTTGAGCGTGCAGGATGAAGCAGCGCAGTTAAGCGGCGATTTGCTGCAATTGTCGCCCAATTTGCGCGTATTGGATGCCTGTAGCGCACCGGGTGGAAAAACTGGGCACCTGCTGGAGCTAGAGCCCAGCCTGCGGGTTACCGCTTTGGATGCAGACGAGCGCCGCTTGGCCCGTGTGCGCGAAAATCTGACTCGTCTCGGCGTAAGCGCCGATGTTGTCTGCGGCGATGGCACCAAGCCAAGCAGCTGGTGGGATGGCGAGCTTTATGACCGCATCCTGCTCGACGCCCCCTGCTCTGCGACCGGTATTATCCGTCGCCATCCAGACATCAAAGTTCTGCGTACGCCTGAGGAGTTGGACAAACTCGGCGAGCTGCAGCAGCAACTGCTGAAAAATCTCTGGCCATTGCTTAAACCGGGCGGGATTTTGCTCTACGCCACCTGCTCAATTATGCCCAAGGAAAATACCCGCGTGATCGAGGCCTTTTTGGCACGGAACAAGGATGCACGTTGCGACCAACTCGATGTCGAGTGGGGTTTTGAGCAAGCGTGCGGCAGGCAGCTTCTGCCACAAATGGATGGCCATGACGGTTTTTACTATGTGCGGTTACGCAAGAGCAGTTGATATAAACTCCACAAGTTGGCCGACGATAGCGGCAAATGAGTGCTTAAAGCACTAGACTTGGCGATGAACTAGATAGCGAATAACAACAGGCGAACTATGAAAATCATTATCCTCGGCGCCGGTCAGGTTGGCGGCAGTCTTGCGGAGCATCTGGCGAGTGAATCCAATGATATCACTGTCATCGATACCGATGAGGCGCGTCTGCGCGAGCTGCGCGATCGGCTCGATATCAGCGTTGTCACCGGCGAAGCCTCCCACCCCGACGTGCTTGCCCAAGCCGGAGCGGAAGACGCCGATATGTTGGTTGCGGTGACCAGCAATGATGAGATCAATATGATTGCCTGCACTGTGGCGAGCAATCTGTTCCACACCCCCACCAAGATCGCGCGGGTACGCGCAACTTCTTACCTGACTCACCAGCAGCTGTTTGAATCGGGTGCGATTCCGGTCGATGTACTTATCAGCCCGGAACAGCTGGTGTCCGAATATATTTTCCGTTTGGTCGAACAGCCCGGCACCCTGCAGGTAGTGGACTTTGCCGATGGCAAGGTGCAACTGGTGGCGGTAAAGGCTTATCACGGCGGACCCTTAGTCGGTCAAGAGCTGCGCTTTTTACGCGAGCATATGCCCTCCGTCGATACGCGGGTGGCAGCGATTTACCGGCGCAATCGCGCTATAGTCCCTACCGGGACGACGGTGATCGAAGCCGATGACGAAGTATTTTTCATCGCCGCCAAGGCCGATATCCGCGCGGTCATGAGCGAGTTGCGCCGGCTCGAAGTCGCCTACAAACGCATCACCATTGCCGGCGGCGGCAACATCGGCTTGCGTCTAGCAAAAATGCTCGAGGGTCGTTACAACGTGCGCGTCATTGAGTACAACAAAACCCGCTGCATCCGCCTCTCGGAACAGTTGGAGCGGGCGATAGTGATTCAGGGTAGCGCGTCGGACAAAGACCTGTTGATGGAAGAGAGCATTGAAGACACAGATGTGTTCCTCGCACTCACCAACGACGATGAAGCCAATATCATGTCGTCCATGCTCGCCAAACGCTTGGGTGCGCGCAAGGTGATGACCCTGATCAACAATCCCGCCTATGTGGATGTGGTGCAAGGCGGTGATATCGATATCGCCATCTCGCCCCAGACCACCACCATCGGCAGCCTGCTCACCCATGTGCGGCGCGGCGATATAGTCAATGTTCACTCATTGCGGCGTGGCGCGGCCGAGGCGATTGAAATCATCGCTCACGGTGATGCGAAATCCTCCAAAGTCGTGGGCAAGGCATTGGAAGATATCGACCTGCCGGAAGGCGCCAATATTGGCGCGATTGTGCGCCAAGGGCCGGATGGCGACGAAGTGGTCATTGCCCACGATGACGTAGTGGTTCAGTCCGGCGACCATGTAATTGTGTTTTTGCTGCAGAAAAAACATATCCGCGACGTGGAAAAGCTCTTCCAGGTGGGGTTCAGCTTCTTCTAGCCCTCCGATTGCACCGCCACTTTAGGCCAGCGCCTAAAGTGGCGAGCTTTAGCTCCCCCGCATCCCCTAGCATCCGCGCACCGGTGTATTACCGGCTAACGACGACAACAGGGGAACCATAATGATCATAAGAAATGTGCTACTTCCCGCCAGTCTCGGCCTGGCGATCAGTTTACTCACAGCCTGTGGTGGCAGCGGCGGAGGCAAATCCGCCAATTCCAGCATGGCGCCATCCAGTTCCAGCGCACCGCCTGCCAGTTCCAGCGCAGCAGCGTCCAGCTTGCCTGCATCAAATGTAAGCAGCGCAACAAATAGCTCCATGGCAGCCTTCAACGGATTGCTGATTCAAGCGGAGGACTATGTCCGCTACTACGACACCACAGCGGGCAACACCACCGGTGAATACCGCACCGACGGCGTTGACATCGAAAAATCCACCGACACCGGCGGCGGTTTCAATATTGCCTACATAGATCCGGGTGATTGGCTGGAATTTAGTGTGAATGTAAGCGCTGCAGGCGAGTTCGCTGTTGAAAGCCGCGTCGCGACTGCACAAGCAGGCGGATTGTTCAGCTATGAAATTGACGGCAAAACTGCCTCGGGCGAAATCAGTGTCGCACCCACTGGTGGATGGCAAACCTGGGTTAGCCTAAACCATCCTATCGGTCGGCTTGAAGCCGGTAACTACGCACTCTGCGTACAAATGAAGAGCGGGCCATTCAACCTCAACTGGATGAAAATCACCTCCAGCAATGGCGGTGTCGTCAGCCTGAACCAAACACCCAAAGGTGATGCCAGCAGTTGTATTCACCCCGTTGAGCCACCCAAGGTGACGTTGCCAGAGCGGATCAAGCTGAACCAAGTGGGCTTCACCCCCAACGCCGAGAAGCTCGCGGAGGTTCCAGCCGTGGAGGCGACCAGTTTCACTGTGCTTAAGGCCGGAACTACCGAGGAAGTGATGACCGGGACCCTGAGTGCCGCTGCGGTCTGGCAGCCGTCTTTTGAGTCGGTCAAATTGGCTGATTTCTCCAGCCTTACCGCGCCGGGAAGTTACGAATTGAAAGTCGCCGGTGTCGCTGAGACGGCTCCTTTTAACGTCTCGGCTGAGGCCTACAAAGCCGTCAATGCGGCCGCGCTGAAATCTTTCTATTTCAACCGCGCTAGTACCGCACTGCTGGAAACCCACGCGGGCATCTACCAGCGTGCGGCAGGTCATGCAGATACCAACGTGTTCATCCACGCCTCCGCCGCCGATGCCAAGCGCCCCGAGGGTACTATCGTCAGCGCCCCCAAAGGCTGGTATGACGCGGGCGATTACAACAAATACATCGTCAACTCGGGCATCACCACCTACACACTGCTGGCGGCATTCAAGCGTTTTCCCGCCTATTTCACGGCTCAATCACTGAATATTCCTGAATCAAGTGATGCTGTGCCCGATATCCTGAACGAGGTGATGTGGAACCTGGAATGGATGCTGGCGATGCAGGACCCCAATGACGGTGGCGTTTACCACAAGCTAACCAGCAAGGGATTCAGCGGTTTTGTGATGCCCGATGCCGATACGTCCGAGCGCTACATGGTGCAAAAATCCACCGCCGCCACCCTCGATTTCGCAGCGGTCATGGCCGCTGCCAGCCGGGTCTACGCGGACTATGAAAGCCAGTATCCGGGCCTGTCCGCCAAAATGCTCGCGGCAGCCAAATCCGCATGGGCATGGGCAAAAGCCAACCCGGCCGTTTATTACGCGCAGCCTGCGGATATCCAAACCGGCGGCTATGGCGACAATAATGTCGGCGATGAATTCTTCTGGGCGGCAGCGGAGCTCTATATCGCCACCAAAGACGATAACTACTACAGCGTAATGAATGCGGCCGAGACCAGCGCTGATGTACCCGGCTGGGGCGGCGTAAAAAGCTTGGGTTGGATGTCACTCGCTCAGCATCTGGATTCGCTCACTGCTGCAGCCGATAAGGCGCTGATCAAGGATCGTTTAACCCAATTAGCAGCCGGCATTAGCACCAAGAAAAGCCAGTCCGCTTACGGCGTATCAATGGAAACAGGGGATTTTTTCTGGGGTAGCAATTCTGGGGCGCTCAATCAGGCGATGATGGCGCTGGAGGCCTACCAGTTGGATACCAGTAAAACCGCCTATCGCCAAGCCGCCCAAGCCTTGTTTGACTACGTGATGGGACGCAATGCGACTGACTATTCCTTTGTGACCGGTTTTGGCAGCAAATCGCCCATGAATATCCACCATCGCCCCTCCGGCGCTGATGGGATAGCGGCACCGATTCCCGGATTTATCGCCGGTGGCCCGCACCCGGATCACTACAGCGATTGCAGCAGTTATCCATCGCCCTTGCCTGCCAAGTCATTTGTCGATCTGGAATGCAGCTACTCCACCAATGAGATAGCCATTAACTGGAACGCGCCTCTGGTGTATGTATCGGCGGCGCTGCAAGTGCTTAACCCATAACCCTTCAATAAAAAGGCCGGTTGCCTGCGATAACAGCAACCGGCTACTTTTTTTCGCTGTAGATCGCTTATGATGCGGGTTCGCCTTTTCCCAGACCCGTCACAGGAGCATCCGATGGCAAACGTTAAAACCCAACTGGTTGTACTCGGCAGCGGCCCCGGTGGATACTCCGCCGCCTTCCGCGCCGCCGATCTAGGCTTGGACGTCACTTTGGTCGAGCGCTACTCAAGCCTCGGCGGTGTCTGCCTCAACGTGGGTTGCATCCCCTCCAAAGCCCTTTTGCACGTCGCCGAAGTCATCAACGAATCCCATCATGCCGGCAATCTCGGCCTCAGTTTCGGCTCCGTTCAGCACGACCTCGATAAAGTGCGCAGCTACAAAGATTCCGTCGTCAGCAAGCTGGTGTCCGGCGTTCACGCCATGGCGAAAGCACGCAAGGTGCGAGTAGTTGAGGGTTATGGCAAATTTGTAAGCGATCACCAACTTGCTGTAGTGCAAGGCAGTGAAACCACTCTGATCGATTTCGACAACGCCATTATCGCCGCCGGTTCACGCAGCGTGAAACTGCCTTTTATCCCAGAAGACCCGCGTATTTTTGATTCAACCGGCGCGCTCGAATTGCGCTCGGTGCCACCGCGCCTGTTAGTGATTGGGGGTGGGATTATCGGCCTGGAAATGGCGACTGTGTACGAAGCGCTCGGCAGCAAAGTCACCGTGGTGGAATTCGCCGACCAACTGGTACCAGCAGCGGACAAAGACCTGGTCGCCATCTACAGCAAGTACAACAAAGACAAGTTTGAAGTGCTGCTCTCCACCAAAGTGGAAGCGGTAACGGCCAAACCCGAGGCTATTGAAGTCGCCTTTAGCGGTGCCAATGCGCCCGCCGAACCACGCCAGTTCGACGCCGTTCTTGTCGCGGTTGGGCGCGTGCCCAACGGCAAATTGATCGACGCCGAAAAAGCCGGTGTGAATGTGGACGAGCGCGGCTTTATCGCCGTCAACCAATACCTGCAAACCAATGTGCCGCATATTTACGCGATTGGCGACATCATCGGCCAGCCCATGCTCGCCCACAAAGCCAGCCATGAAGGCCACGCCGCCGCCGAAGGTGTCGCAGGCCATCCGCATGCGTTTGACCCAATGGCGATCCCTTCCATCGCCTACACCAATCCGGAAATTGCCTGGGTCGGCGTGACCGAAAAAGAAGCCAAGCAGCAGGGCTTGGATTACAACACCGCCCTCTTCCCCTGGGCCGTCAGCGGCCCCGCCATTGCCGCTGACCGCAGCGAAGGCAAAACCAAACTCATTTACGATGCAAAAACCGATCGTTTATTGGGCGCGGGATTAGTCGGGGTACACGCGGGCGAACTGCTCGGTGAATTGACGCTTGCGCTGGAATTTGGCGCAAGTGTGGAAGATATAGCGCTGACTATTCACGCTCATCCAACGTTGCATGAATCCGTTGGTCTGGCGGCGGAAGTGGGCGCAGGTACGATTACGGATTTGCCCAACCCCAAGGCAACACTGAAAAAATAATTCCATCGCCACAAAAAAACAAAAGGCCGACCAGAGTTATCTGATCGGCCTTTTTATTTTTCGTTACAGATATTAATGAGCAGCTACGGATTTTTCTGTTTTAACCGGCAAACATTTATTTAAAAACGCATCCATCGCACGGAAGGTATCGATACGATTTTTTTCGTTTAACAAATAATGGTCTTCACTCGGCAATTCTAAAAAGGTTACATCCTTGTTTGCTTTTTGCAGCGCATCGCGCATTTGGTAACTGTGTTTAATTTCGACCTGACGGTCATCAGTGCCGTGCACCAATAATACTGGCACTTTAATTTTATCGGCGAAGTTAACCGGTGAAATTGCGCGCAAGGTCGCATTGTCATTACCGATTTGCTCATCTATCACGTTGTAGCTGAGCCAAAATGCGCGATTATCTTTTACAAGATCAAACACGTTGGACACGCCGTTTACACTGATGGCACAGCGATAAAAATCGGGAGTTTTAACAACACCCATCAACGCAGCATAACCGCCATAGCTGCCACCGACTATGCCAATTGCGTTAGGATTAGCAATTCCATTGGTAATCAATTGTCGTGCTCCATCTTCAATATCGTCCTGCATTTCTTTACCCCAGTTTTTTAACCCAGCATTGCGTAGCTCAATACCTTGCCCGTCTGAACCACGAAAATTCATTTGCAGTACTGCATAGCCTTTGTTCACAAAAAACTGTGTCCAGTAGTCGAAGGCATCATTGTCGCGAGCGTGGGGACCGCCGTGTGGAAACATCAAAGTTGGAAGATTTTTTGCTAACCTATCCTTCGGGGTTGTCAAGTAAGCTTCTATTTTCAAACCATCCCGAGCCGTGTATTCAATTCGCTGTGTTTTACTTAATTGATCAGGTAGCAATTTTTTATAACTATATGCCACAGCATCCAGTTTTATCGGGTTGGTTTGGCCTAGATAATAGGTTCCTGAGTCTTGACTATTGGTAGAAAACACCAAAAATTTACTCTGATCGTCACTGATTGAATAAACGTAATTACGGTGCCCTGGAATTGCTTTATCGATTTTTGCTTGCAGGGCTTGCAAATCTTTATCGAAAAAATGAGTTCCTCC
>NZ_JBRFPI010000157.1:0-9651 GCF_053579595.1 Cellvibrio sp. | reverse complement strand
GCATCTTCAGTCGCATTCTGGTTGGGAATGGGTGTGGCAACGGTGGGCGCATCGTTATCAGCATTGATGGTGATATTGATATTGTCGGAATCGGTGAGCGTGCCTCCGGTACCTGTATTACCTAAATCGCTGGTGGTGATAGTCAGTACTGCAGCGCCGTTAAAATTCGCCGTAGGATTAAACGTTAGCGTCGCCAATGCCGCATTAATATCGGTTTGGGTTCCGCGAAATACCAAACTGCTGTCAGCGGTTCCATCACCCGTAGTAAATGTCAAACCAGCCACGCCCGCGAGCGTTAATGTGCCGTTGGTAACCGAGAGGGTGACCTCCAGATCGCTGGCGCCCGCATCAAGATCAGCTATCTGGATTTGGTTGCCATTACCGGCACTGAACACCAGCGCCGTATCTTCATTGGTCGCTTGCGCACCGGGTACGGTATTGGCAGGGCCGTCATTTACTGCCGTGATGTTAATTGTCGCCGTATCATTGCCCGAGAGGCTGCCGTCGCTCGCGCTGATAGTGAGCGTATCGCTCGCAACCGGGGTATTACCCGAGAGCCGGTAAGTAAGCGTGCTGCCGTTATTTCCCGCAAACAAATCATTAAGTTGTGCTGCTGTGCCGCTGAGGATCAGGGTATTGGTATTGACGCCCGATACAATGACAACGCCCGTCGTTCCAACAGTTGCTGCAAGATTGCTATTCGAATGTAGTCCGGTAAGAGTGATGGTTAACGCATCACCATCGACATCAGCCACACTGATACCTGTGCCATGCAAATTAATGGCGACTTGTTCAATGGCGTTGTAATCCGTCGGAGTGGTAACAACGGTGGGCGCATCGTTTGCGTTCGCCACTACAACATCAAATGTTTCAGTGACAGTCCCGCCGTTGCCATCATTGGCAGTCACATCAATCGAGAGAGTTCCCACATCACCATTCGCAGGTGTGCCGCTAAAAGTGCGCGTTGCAGAATCAAAACTTAACCACGCCGGCAGTGCGCCGCCACCAGCAAGATGTGCGGAATAATTCAGAGGGTTGCCATCGATATCGGAAAACGTATTGGCGGCAAATTGAAAATTAAATGCAACATTTTGTGTAGCATTTTGATCGCCAATAACGTTATCGACTGTCGGTGCGTCGTTGGTATTGGCCACCACAATTGCAAAGGTTTCCGTTACCGAACCACCGTTGCCATCACTTGCAATGACATCAATCGATACAGCGCCAACATGAGCATTTAAGGGTGTGCCGCTAAACGTGCGGGTCGCCGAATCAAAACTTAACCACGCCGGCAGTGCACCACCACCAGCGAGTTGCGCGCTGTAAGTCAGCGTATTACCCACGTCTTGATCAGTAAATGTATTGGCGGCAAAGGTAAAATTAAACGCGGAATCTTCCGTTGCATTTTGATCGGCAATGGCATTGGCGATTGTCGGTGCATCGTTTGTATTGGCGACAACAATATCAAACGTATCCGAAGCCACCGCACCGCCATCATTATCAGCGGCGGTCACTTTGATAGAAATTGTTCCTACATCACCATTTGCCGGTGTACCGGAAAACGTGCGGGTTACCGGATCGAAACTCAGCCATGGCAAAAGTGCACTACCATCAGCCATAGTCGCGGCATAGGTGAGCGTATCGCCAACATCAGGGTCATCAAAGGTATTGATGTCAAACTGAAAATTAAAGGCAGCATCTTCCGTGGCATTTTGATTGGGAATAGGCGTAACCAAAAACGGTGACTGATCTGTATTACCGATAGCAATATCAAAAAAATCAGAGACGCTGAGACTGCCATCACTGGCGATGAGCTCGATAGTGATGTTGCCCACATCACCATTAGCGGGCGTTCCACTAAATGTGCGTGTGGCTGAATCAAAACTCAACCATCCAGGCAGTGCCCCACCACCTGCCAATTGCGCGCTATAAGTGAGTGAGTCACCTGTGTCTTGATCATTAAACGTATTGACCGCAAACGAGAAATTAAACAAAACATTTTCAGTCGCATTTTGGTTGGGAATGGCATTGGCGACCGTTGGAGCATCATTAGTGTTGGCGATGGCGATATCAAAGGTATCGGACACGGTGCCACCAAGGCCGTCACTCGCAGTCACACGGACCGATAGTGTGCCGACATCGCCATTGGCCGGTGTGCCACTGAAAGTGCGCGTTACATCGTTAAAAGTTAACCATGCAGGCAAGGCGCCACCACCCGCCAATTGCGCACTGTAGGTCAGGCTCGCGCCTGCATCCTGATCGGCGAAGGTGTTGGCAGCAAATTGAAAATTAAAAGCCGCATCTTCCGTTGCATTTTGATTGGGAATGGCATTGGCGACTGTGGGTGCATCATTAGTGTTGGCGACCACTATGTCGAAGGTATCGGTCACTGTGCCGCCGTTGCCATCGCTTGCAATCACATCGATGGATACGGTGCCGACATTGGCATTCAACGGAGTACCGCTAAACGTACGTGTGGCCGCATTAAAACTTAACCAACTCGGCAGTGCACCGCCGCCGGCAAGTTGCGCTGAATAGACCAGCGTGGCACCCGCATCGATATCATTAAACGTATTGGCGGCAAATTGAAAATTAAATGCGGCATCCTCAGTGGCATTTTGGTTAGCAATCGCGTTAGCTACGGTAGGTGCATCATTGGCGGGGTTGATAGTGATATTGACGTTATCGGTATCAGTCAAAGTACCGCCTGAACCGGTATTGCCCAGGTCGCTGGTAGTCAGCGAGAGCACTGCCCCACCATTGTAATTGGCGGTTGGATTAAACGTGAGCGTGGCAAGTGCGGTATTAATCGCTGCACGTGTACCGCTAAATACCAAACTGCTATCGGCTGTGCCATCGCCCGTGGTAAAGCTTAAACCTGCTGTGCCCGCCAGAGTCAGGGTGCCGTTGGTGACCGATAGGGTCACCTGCATACTGCTGCCACCGGCATCCGTATCGTTAATCTGGATTTGGTTGCCATTGCCCGCGCTGAACACCAGCGCAGTATCTTCGGTTCCGGTCTGCGCACCCGGCACTGTATTCACCGGCGCGTCGTTAACTGCATTGACTGTAATAGCGACGGTATCGCTATCACTTTTGGCGCCGCCAGTGCCCGAGTTACCCAAATCATTGGTCACGATACTCAAGGTATCGGCACCGTTGTAGTTGGATGTTGGCGTATAAGTGAGTGTGGCGAGGGCGGTATTGATGTTGGCCACTGTGCCGGTAAATACCAGGGTCGCATCATTGTTGCCATCGCCCGTGGTGAACGACAATCCCGCCGTACCGCCCAAGGTGAGCACACCATTGGACACACTCAGCGTCACCTGCACACTGGCAGAGAGTGCATCGGCATCAGCGATCTGGATGCGGTTGCTATTGGCCAGATTAAATACCAGCGCAGTGTCTTCATTGGTCGATTGCGCACCCGGCACCGTATTGACCGGAGCGTCGTTGGCGGTTGCCGAGATAACTATGTTGAATTGATCAGGCGTTACCGATTCCAGACCAGTGTTATCAGTGCCATACAACTTGATGGTGATAGTACCCGCGTCACCATTGGTCGGTGTACCACTGAAGGTGCGGCTGGCCGAATCAAAACTCAACCAACCGGGCAAAGGGCTGCCATCGGCCAGGGTTGCGCGGTAGCTGACCACTGAGCCACCCACATCCGGATCGGCAAACACCGGCGAGGCCTCATTAAAGGCCGGGAATTGATAACTGAATGGGGTAAAACCGGAGGCCACCTGATCGGCAATCGGGTTGACGACAAAAGGTGCTTCAGCGAGGTTATTGACCGTTAAGTCAAAATCATCAAAGACAGCTTGGCCATTACCATCGGAAGCGGTCACGCGGATACTGATGGTGCCCACATTGCCGTCATCGGCGGTACCGCTGAATGTACGGGTCGCCTGATTGAATTGCAGCCACGCCGGTAAAGGATCGCCGTTGGTGAGCTTGGCGGTGTAGCTCAGATTGTCGCCATCGGAATCATTAAAGGTATTGCTGGGAAAACTGTAATTGAGTGCAGTCCCTTCAGTCACACTCTGGTTGGGAACGGTATTGGCGACCGTGGGGGCGGCGTTAATGCCATCGCTATTGGCGATCCGCAAGGCCAGCTCGCGCCCGGCATCACCATTGCCGTTTTCCAGGTAGACGCCATTGTTAAAAGTGTTACCTATTTCGTAAGCCGTCTTTACCAGCCCATCGGTGCCGGTTGAACTGATACGGATCCAATAGGTGGTGAAGGTGGTTAAATTGGTCTCGGCAAAATTAAAATTCACCCATTGGAAGGTATCGGTAAGGACGGCCGATGAAATACTGGCAGTGGCCAAGATCGCGCCGTGCCAGTCATTGCGCAGCTCCACAGTAATAGTTTGTAGCGCCGCACCCGGGTCTTTCAGCAACTGGATGCCAATTTGGTCAACCGTATAGTTACCGCCTCCATATTGGAATGACTGGCCAACATTGTTAGTGCTACTAATCGTCGCCTGATTATTGGCGGCGGCAATATTGACGTAAACGACATCAGCTAACGCGCCCTGCCATTCCATCGGCTCGTTAGCTGCAAACAGCGACTGGGTTTCAACAACACCAACTTTTTCTTCCAACACCCAATCCGCATCCACGCGGCTATTGCCGGTCAAATCATTGCTGGCGGCGACATCAGCGCCAGTCAAATCACTTAACTGGCGGATAAAATTCAGGCCGCTCTGGTTGGCCGCCAGATTGCAGCCATACAACAGAATATCGGCGTCTTCGCCCATTGCCGCTTTCCAAGCCGCGATTTGCCCAGCGTACTGCGCAATATTGTGTTCGTTGACGACTGCACTACCGAGCTGGAGGCTGCCGGCCACGCCGTGCGAAATCACATGGATCGCGCCAAGGCCCGAAGCATTGGCGAGATAATCGCTAATCTGGGCGACACCGTCTTTGGTGCAATCCAGATACACAATGGCGACAGAGCCATCATCAACGCGCGCACGAATATCCTCGACCAGGGTTTCGTAGTTATCGACGGCCGTATCGACAAATACTACCGTGGTAATCGTAGGATTTTCGCTTAAAGGAAGGTCAGCCTGGGGCTCAATATCGCTCGTCTGGCTATCCATGACGAGTGGCTCAGATGGCATATAAATGCTGACTAAATCTACTTGGTCGGCTGCATTTGCCAAATACTGGCCATCGGAAGCCCCGTCATCAAAAACGGCTATATCCGCCGTAGCGGAAAAAAGTAATCTTGGCTCAAGCGCTTCGATTAACGGGCGGCGATGACGCGGTGGTCTGGACATGAATATCGAATGTTTCGTTTTGGGTTTAAGGACTGGTGAAGAACCAATGCATCCTTGTGATTTATGCGCATCCGCCAAACCCTAGCGGTACTTACCTCTGCATAAACCTGATTTAACGCGACACCTAGATAAACCAAGCAGGTACATCAGGTATCGGTAAATCGTCTTTCTCTATTACTAGAATCGCTATTTATTCATAGCCTCCGTCGTTCAAAGCACAGAACTGCTCAAAAAATACTCTAATTAATTATTTTGGCACATTTTTCCACAATACTGCAGCTCATACAAAAATAATCTATATCCCAACCAAATAACAAAATTTGGTTTTAATAGCCTTAAGGCAAACTGCGGGTATCCAGCAAATTCAGAGTAACGCCGTCAAAACTGACCCGGCATTTCAATCCACTCGGCAGGCGATTATTGGGATTGGGAAATGACAGCCGAATTCCAAAGGTATTACTCGGCCCATCAATTACCTGATCAACCAGAATCACTTCAGCGGTATAACTCCGGTCGGCAATACCCAGCTCTGGCAAAACGCTGGCAGTCATACCAGCTTTGACTTTGCCGTAGATACTCGCGGGGGCAAACACCTGCACACGCAGTGGATCCAGTTGTGCCAATTTGAGTACCGGCTCAAAATCAATATGCTCACCCGGTTCTTTCAAGCGCTCAACCACAACACCATCAATAGGGCTAACCAGTGTGCGTCGCTGCAAGTCGGCCAGCGCTCGCTTATGCTCCAACTCAGCCTGCCGCTTACGATCAAGTGCCTGTTGCAGCTGCTGCTGTGCAATAGCATGCTCGGTTTTGAGTTTGTCCAGCTCGGAAAAAGATGCGGCTTTTTTCTCGTACAAGTCTTTTACCCGGGTCAGTGCTCGCTCGCTGAATTCAACAGCCAGCTGTTGAGCCTGCACATCGCTGGTCAATTCGGCTTGTACGCGGCGCAATTCTGCGGTTGCCGCTTCCAACCCGGCATCCAGGCGCGCAACCACATCGCCCTTTTTGACTACATCATTTTTATCGACCAATACCTCGCTGATAACACCTTCAACCGCGCTACTCATCTCCACCACGACGGAGGGCTCAATGCGGCAATTAAGCTGCGCAGGCTCCTGAGTCTGCGCAAATGCCTCACTGCCCAACAAGGCAATCAGTAGTGAAAAAACGGGAAATTTATACATGCTACATCCATCTAAAAAATATTAAGGCGCTATAAAAATACATATTGCTTATTACTATAGTGCAAAAAAACAGGTTACGAAAAATGGCGTATGAAAAGTTGCTGCAATGCGCGGTACCACTGCGCGGCCAGAGGTTCCGCCGGATGCTGGAAGCGCACATAGGCGCGTTCGCCATAACGACCGGATTGGATAAAATCATTCAGGGTCAGATCCAGCAAAAACACCTCTTCTTTCACGCGAGTGCCGGAAGGGTGGGTTGAGTCCACCGCTAATCGCCCACCACCCTGTGCGCCCAATACCTGGCTGGGTAACTCCCGGGTTGCAACCGGAATATCCTGTGCCATTTCCGCCTTGATACTCTGCAGCGGATTGCTGGCAAATTTGATGCTAACTCCCGCTGTGGCTTGGCGAACCAAGCCTACTTCATCTTGCAAGAGCGCAGCGCGAACACGCACTTTATCGGGCTTTTCGATCAGCCCAAACTCATCGCCCTGCCGCAAGAAACTACCAGACAGATGATACTGGCGAGTAATCCGTAAAATGCCATTGGAAGGGCTGCGCACCACCAGATTAACAACGCGGGTTTGCAATAATTCGATTTCAGCTTTAATGGCATTGATGTCCTGCTCAAACAATTGCGCCTGGGCACGGTCTTCAACCCATGCCTGCTGATAGCGCGCTTCATACTCACGCAGATGGGCTTGTTGTACGGCCAAATTCGCCACTAACACCGGATTATGTAAGCGCACCAGTTCCTGCCCCTGTTCAACAGTCGCACCATCTGCGACTAACAATTGCGCCACCTCACCGCTAGATTCCACTTTTACCCGCGCCTCATCCGGTAACCAAAGTACAGCTTCAACGGACGTTGACATTGGCATAGGGACAGCGACCAACAACAAAATCGCCAGCGCTGCACCTGCCCCGGTCACACCCAGTGCGCGTGTACGTTTGCTGGCTAATTGTTTATCGCTCATTAAATAATTGAGTGCTTTGAGCGCGGGCCACAACAATTGGAAAAACAATAACCAACAGCCAATCACTAACCCTAGTGTCGGAAAATAATTCGCCACTAACAAAATAATAAAAAACAACATAAATAAGCGATACGCAAACGCCGCCACACTGTAGCTCGTGAGCAGCACCGCTTCGCGATAATTGACTGCCGGTGAAAATACACCACTCACACCATAGGCATAGCGGCGCAATAAATAACTGAATTGTTGATTTGCGCGGGTGGCAAGATTGGGTAAATCAAATGCATCGGTCAGCAGATGATAGCCATCAAAACGCATGAGCGGATTGCCATTAAAAAACAGCGTAGACACACCGCCGATAATAATGATGTTGTATAAAAAATCGCGCAGAAAACCATTGGGTAATTGCAGCCAGAGCAAAAGTGCGAGCGCGGCTAAAAATAATTCCACCGCCATTCCCGCAGCGCCCACCATCAACCGGTGGCGCTTGGATTGAAAACCTGTCGCCGCGCTGGCATCGACATACGGCAGGGGTGTGCCTACAACAAAAACCAAACCGCAATCGTTGACTTGCCCGCCCCAGACTTTGGTAAATAAACCGTGCCCCAATTCATGCAGCACTTTAAAACAGGGATAGGTTAACCAGAGCAAAAATAAATTCGACGGCGATAACACCCGGTCCAAATGCCCTTGGGTGAGCTGTGTCCAGTGCACGCCCACTTGCAAGAGCGCATAGCCAACCACGAGCAGCCACACAATCCCCATAGGGCGCGATGCAAGCAAACGCGCGACCGGCATTAATTTATCGAGCAGGCGATCAGGATTACCGAGCGGGATATTCCAGGTGAGTGGATTCATCAACAACCGCAACCAGCGCTGTTGTTTTTTTTGTTCACGCCGCGCAAATAATTCCTGGGTATTCGGTGGCAGATCGCACACCAACAAATCCGCAACATGCAAATATTGCAGCAGATGAATTAAATCGTCGCGCGTAGGGATTTCATCCTCGGAAGTGTAAAATTCCGCATGTGCTGCAGAAGCAAGCACCTGGCTCAGCGAATTGCGCCCATCCATCGAGCTGATCAAGCGCCATGCCGAGGGAGTAAGACGATGGAAGCGGCCATTGCTTTTATCTTGCAGGATGTACCAGCGCTCGCCATTGTAATCACGCCGCTGGATATGGATGTGGCGCGGCAGTGATGGGCGCAGCGATTCCAGCCGCTGCCATACGGGATTGCTATTAGACGCTTGAGGTTCAGTCATAAGCGGATCACCAGAGCGTCAACCGCAGCCAGTGCCACAGATCGTGAAACCAGATCCAGCCCAATGCGCGGCGGCCAGCAATTAATTTGCCAGTGCCGGTCATGCCGGGGCGTAACACATCCAATTCCTGAATTAACTCAGCATCCACACGGAAATAATTGCGCCCTTCGCGCACCTCACTAATAGGTGTAACGCTTTTAACGCGCACAGCAAATACATCGTTGGGCAAGCTTGAGAATTTCACCTGCCCTTGCTGACCGGATTGCACAGCTGCAATATCGCGCTCATCAATAAATAACTGCACCAGAAAACCTTGCGCTGCCGCGATTTCAAATAACACATCACCCTGTTTTACCGGCGCGCCCTGGGTTTGCGAAATATCGTCAGACACAATAATGCCGTCCATTGGGGCAATTAATTGTGTGCGCCCCAACTGCTGGTCAATCAACCTCAACTGAATGCTGGCTTGATCCATTTGTGCATCGGCAATGGCAGCTTCTACACGATCGGAATTGGCGAGCGCTGTGTCGTAAGCCTGACGATACTGCTGCACCTGGCTCGCCAATTTTTGGCGTTCAAGGCGCAAGTCCTCATCATTTAATTGTGCCAGTGCTGCACCTTTTTTTACGCTATCACCGGGACGCACATTAATTTTTCCTAAGTAACCATCCTGTGGCGACACCACTAAATATTTCTCGGTGGTCTGCAAAGTCGCATCAGCTGACACGCGGTAGTCGAGCGGCACGAACAGTGCGACAACCAATATCAGCAGTAGCGCAACGATAATTTTTCCACGCCAGGAATCCTCGCCAAACCAGCGTTCCAACCGCTGCGCGGTGCGCTGCTTTAACCCCTGCCACACACTCGCACCCGCCTGCTGACGCAACGCGAGAATCGCTCCGGCAAAATGCAATGCCTGCTGTAAAAAATTGCGCT
>NZ_JBRFPI010000156.1:0-9709 GCF_053579595.1 Cellvibrio sp. | reverse complement strand
CAGCGGTTGTGCCCGGCGCAAATGAGCACGCGCAGTATGATGATAATGGTGGCGCTCTTTGCGATGACCTTGTCGATGATTTGCGATAACGTGACAGCTACTCTGGTGACACTCGGTTTGGTGCATGCGTTTGATGTTGACCAGAAAACCCGTATTAAATTGGCCGTATTAGTGGTGTTCGCTGTTAACTCTGGAGGCGTCGCCCTGATCACTGGTGATGTAACCACCTTAATGATCTTTCTCTCTGGGCACGTCACTATGCCGCAGCTGCTGTTGCTGTGGATTCCTGCGATCGTGGGTGTGATGGTGTTAGCCGGTTTGATGTTTCCTGGTGTTTCCGGTCAGGTCACTACCGAGAAAAACGTGCGCACTTTTACCGGTATGGACTGGGCAATCGTAGGAACTTTCTTTAGTACGATCGTCTGCACCATGCTGTTCAATTTTTTCTTCCATGTGCCGCCAGTGCTCACTTTTTTGGTTGGTTTATCGGTGATGTTCTTTATCGGCCACTTTATGAACCTGGATCCTGAGGAAACTCGCATCCTTGAATACGTCCGTCAGATTGAATATGAAACGCTGTTGTTCTTCCTCGGGATTTTGTTGCTGGTTGGCATGTTGAAAGAAATCGGTACTCTGGATTTGCTCACTAATTTCTATGCCCAAATTGCACCTCAATACGCTAACTATTTGATGGGGTTATTTTCCGCGTTAATCGATAACGTACCTTTGACCGCAGCGCTCTTAAAATCAGAACCGGTATTACCAACAGCTGAATGGTTGGCGCTGACCTATGGTGTGGGGGTTGGTGGTTCATTATTGGCGATTGGCTCGGCTGCCGGAATTATTGCTATGAGTAAAGTGAAAGGGCTGACGTTTGGTGCCTTCTTGCGTTACACCCCTCTGGTATTTGTGGCTTACACCTGTGGCTATGCGGTGGCATTGACCTTGGCCAAAGTGGTATTTCCCGGTTAGTTAGTAGTAATTGTTGTGCAAGCAAAAGCCGGGTTTATTCCCGGCTTTTGCGTTTCTTGTAGTTGGAATTTACACGCAATTTATAATGGCCGTGCTCATTTGCTGGCAGCATGCACCCATTTTCAGCTTTACGTTTTTTAACTTTAACCTTGGAGTCGCCATGTCGTCATTAGATATTGCCAAGCTCGACCTTATGTATGTCGGGATTATTATTTTTACCGGTTTGCTTGGCGGAGTTATCGCCAAAAAAATCAAAGTGCCCGATATCGTATTATTTCTATTAATTGGTATCGGCCTCGGTCCAACTGTAGGTGGTTTGCTGCATGTACCGGCGGACTCCACCATGAACCAGTTGATCCTCACTATTGGCGCTTGCTACTTGTTGTTTGAAGGTGGTGCGACATTACGCTTCGTGGTGTTAAAACAAATCTGGATCACGTTGATTGTTATAGCCACCGCCGGTGTGTTAATTACCGGTGCCATTATTACTTATGCCGGTGTCTGGTTAGGTATTCCTATTGGCGTTGCGCTGGTGTTGGGTGCTCTTACTGCGTCGACCGACCCAGCTACTTTAGTGCCTATTTTCAAACAAGTACCGATTAAGGATCGTGTATCCCAAACAGTGATGAGCGAGTCGGCGCTTAACGATGCCATGGGTGCAATTGCGACCTTTGCGGTAGTGGCTTACGTGATGGGTACCGGCGAAGGTTTCAGCCTGACTCACTCTCTGGGCGAGCTGGCCTACGAGGCTGGCATGGGTCTGGTGTTGGGGGCAGTTGTGGGTTACACCGCTGCGTTCCTAATGGCTCACAACAGTTTGGGGATTTTCCGTGAGGTAACTCCCTTCGTGATTATTCTCGCGGTAATTACCGTATTTTTGTTGGCCGACGCGATCGGTGCTTCCGGCTTTATGGCGGTATTCACGTGTGGTGTGATGATCGGCAATAAAGAGACATTTAATCTGCCACTGGATCACCACGAGCACGAATATCTTGAAGATTATGTCGGCAATACCGCGCTGTTGATGCGTATGTTTATCTTTATCCTGCTGGGTTCACAAGTCGATTTCCATCTGCTTAAAGAATATTTGGGTGTTGGTTTGATCCTCCTGTTCATCTTTATCTTTATCGCGCGCCCACTGACAGTCTTTATTTGCGCTGGTCCGGATCGCCGTGCCAAGTGGACCTGGAAAGAATTGGTGTTTATGAGCTGGACGCGTGAAACCGGCGTTATCCCTGCAGCCCTGGTTGGTATTCTGGCGGGCATGAAAGTGCCGGGTATCGATGTGGTGGGTGCGATTACCTTTATATTTATTCTGGGGACTATTTTGATCCAGGCACCAACGACTGCATTGTTGGCAGGTAAGTTGGGATTGTTGAAGTCCCAAGAAAAATAACCTCAGGGGTAAGGGCGCCGCTTGCCACGCCCAAAAATCTCCGCAAATAATCCACGCCCGTAGGGGCGCCGCTTGCTGTGCCCCGGTTTTTTCATGCCATACGGGTGCAGCAAGCTGCGCCCCGACCTTTACTCTCCCCACCAACTCCAATAGACTGCCGGTTTTCTTGTCGGGGTGCTTTTTGCTGGCGTTATGCGGGCAACGAGGCTGAGATATACCCGCCGACCTGATCCGGTTAGTACCGGCGTAGGGAACGAGATCCTCCAAATTTTTTGCATGCCTATCAAGCGTGCCTTGGTATTTCTCCTTTTCCCGCGTCTTTGCTTTAGCCAATACATTGCGGAAATACCATGCACTCATTCATACCAACTCCCATAGCTCTTACCATTGCTGGTAGCGATAGCGGTGGCGGTGCCGGTATTCAAGCCGACTTAAAAACCTTTTCTGCCTTGGGTGTGTTTGGTTGCAGTGCGATTGCATCGCTCACTGCGCAAAATACGCTCGGTGTTCAAGGTGTATTGCCAATTCCACCGGCTTTTGTGCAACAGCAAATCCATTCGGTAATGAGCGATATCAATGTCGGTGCGATTAAAAGCGGCATGTTGGCAACGGCGGAAATTATCGCAGCCGTTGCTGAATCTTTAGCCGCTTATCCGCAAATTCCTTTTGTGCTTGATCCGGTAATGGTAGCCACAAGCGGCGATAGATTATTGGCAGAGGATGCGATCCAAACGCTGATTGAAAAATTGCTGCCGCTCGCGGCATTGATAACACCTAATTTGCATGAAGCAGCCGTTCTCTTGAATTTGCCAATCGCACAAAATCTGTCGGAGATGCAATGGCAAGGTGAGAAAATTATCGCCTTGGGTGCTCGCGCTGTATTGATGAAGGGCGGTCACACCGATGGTGAGGAAGCAACCGATTTGTTAATTACTGCTGCGGGTGTTGAAGCTTTTTCGGCCCCGCGCTTACTCACTAAAAATACTCACGGGACAGGTTGTACCCTGGCTTCGGCAATCGCTGCCGGTTTGGCTAAACAATTATCGCTCAGCGAATCGGTCAACCAGGCAAAAAATTATTTACATCAAGCTTTGGTGCATTCTGAAAAATTACACATAGGGCTGGGCTCAGGTCCGGTTCATCACTTTTATTCTTTTTATTAAGTCACGTTCTATTATCCCAATTTTGTTTAAATACCTGATTAAGACAAGGCCACTATTATGAATACCAGCGTCGAAAAAATTCTCAGCCAAACCGCCGAAGTCGATAAAGCCTCGGTACAACCCTTTACTGGCTCACAAAAAATTTATGTGCAGGGTTCGCGTGCGGATATTCAAGTGCCCATGCGCGAAATTACCCTGGCGGATACACCGACTGATTTTGGTGGCGAAAAAAATCCACCTGTACGTGTCTACGATACATCTGGCCCTTACACAGATCCGAACGTAAAAATTGATTTGCGTACTGGTTTGGGTGATGTGCGCACCGCCTGGATTGAAGAGCGCAATGACACTGAAGTTCTCGAAGACAGTCACTCCGAATTTACCAATGCACGATTGAATGATCCCAAATTGGCAAGCCTGCGTTTTAATCTCACCCGTAAACCTCGCCGCGCCAAACCCGGCATGAATGTATCGCAAATGCATTACGCCAAAAAAGGCATTATTACTCCAGAGATGGAATATATCGCCATTCGCGAAAATATGGCGCTGGCACAAGCGCGTGAATTGAGTGTGGATCCTCAATATAAAGCTTTGGGGCAGCAGCACAAAGGGATGAGTTTTGGTGCAAGTATTCCCGAAGAAATTACTCCAGAATTTGTGCGCGATGAAGTGGCGCGCGGCCGTGCGATTATCCCTGCAAATATCAATCACCCGGAGCTGGAGCCGATGATTATCGGGCGCAATTTCCTGGTGAAAATTAACGGCAATATCGGCAATTCGGCCTTGGGTTCATCAATTGAAGAAGAAGTGGAGAAACTCACTTGGGGTGCGCGTTGGGGCGCAGATACGGTGATGGATTTGTCTACCGGGAAAAATATCCATGAGACCCGCGAGTGGATTATCCGCAACTCGCATGTGCCGATTGGCACTGTACCGATTTATCAAGCGCTGGAAAAAGTTGATGGCGTCGCTGAAAATCTGACGTGGGAAATTTTCCGCGATACCTTGATTGAACAAGCTGAACAAGGCGTAGATTATTTTACGATTCACGCCGGTGTTTTGCTGCGCTACGTGCCGCTGACGGCCAAGCGGGTAACAGGTATTGTTTCGCGCGGTGGTTCGATCATGGCCAAATGGTGCTTGGCGCATCACAAAGAAAATTTCCTTTACACCCATTTCGACGAAATTTGCGAAATCATGAAAGCCTATGACGTTAGCTTTTCATTGGGTGATGGGTTGCGCCCCGGTTCGATTGCGGATGCAAATGACGAAGCGCAATTTGGCGAGTTGGAAACGCTCGGTGAGTTGACCAAAATTGCGTGGAAACACGATGTGCAATGTATGATTGAAGGCCCTGGTCATGTACCAATGCACATGATTAAAGAAAATATGGATAAGCAATTGGAGCTATGCGACGAAGCTCCTTTCTATACGCTTGGCCCATTAACGACCGATATTGCACCGGGTTACGATCACATCACCTCGGGTATTGGTGCGGCAATGATCGGTTGGTTCGGGTGTGCAATGCTCTGCTATGTAACACCTAAAGAACATTTGGGTTTGCCCAATAAAGACGATGTAAAAGAAGGCATTATCACTTACAAAATTGCTGCACACGCCGCGGATTTGGCGAAAGGCCATCCGGGTGCACAATTGCGAGATAATGCATTATCCAAAGCGCGTTTTGAATTCCGTTGGGAAGATCAGTTTAACCTTGGGCTTGATCCAGATACCGCCCGTTCATATCACGATGAAACCCTGCCGAAAGATTCGGCCAAAGTTGCACACTTTTGCTCCATGTGTGGCCCGAAATTCTGCTCGATGAAAATCACCCAGGAAGTGCGCGATTACGCTGCAAAAAATGGCACTGACATTTCGGTGATTGGCGATCAGGATATTATCAAGATGATCGATGTCGAAGCGGAAATGAAACAAAAATCCAAAGAGTTTTTGGAAGCAGGCGCTGAGATTTATCATCGGGTGTAAATTGCAAACTACTCCCTCCCCTCCTGATAGGGGGAGGGTTGAGGAGGGTGCTTTTGCACAGTTATTTTTTATTAAGCTATCCAATATAAAATATCATGATCAAAAAACCAGAATTCACCCGCGCCGATGTGGAAATTATTCGTCGCGAAGAAATGTATAAACGCTTTTTTCGCGTAGAAAAAATATTTCTTCGTCACAGGTTGTTCGAAGGTGGCTGGGGTAAGGAAATTGGCCGCGAGCTATTTGTGCGCGGCGAAGCGGTAGCGGTGGTGCTTTATGATCCTAAACATGATTTGATCGGTATGGTCGAACAATTTCGTATAGGTGCACTTGACGAACCTAATGGCCCCTGGTGCTATGAAGTAGTTGCCGGTATGTTGGAGGATGGCGAGTCGCCTGAAGATGTCGCACGGCGCGAGCTGATCGAAGAGGCGAATATACTACCCTATGCAATGGAATACATTTGCAATTATTTATCCAGCCCGGGTGGTTGTGATGAAAAATTGCATTTATTTTGTGGTTTATGCGATTTAAGTCAGGCAGGGGGTATTTACGGTTTGCCTGAAGAGGGGGAAGATATTCGCGTCCATGTATTGGCTGCGGATAATGTTTTTGCCGAGTTATTAAACGGCGCTTTTAATAACGCAGCAGCGCTAATTTGTTTGCAATGGCTGCAACTCAATAGAGTGCGGTTGCGCAATTTGCCGATCAGTGAATAATTTTTTGCAACCATTGACTTAGCATCGAGTCTGGCTAACACTTCCATTATCGGGTGTTCCAAGCTTCAACGGAATCGCCCGGCAATTCTTGCTACTCTTACTTTTTTATTTGCGCCCCGGTTTCGGCAAATTTTTAAGGCCTCTATGTTTACACTGCGCGCCACCAAAATCCAACCTGCCTACATAACTTACAAAGAGCGTTATAAGGTGGATTTGCCGCTGCAGATGGCCGAGTGTGAAACTAATTATGCCCGCCTGACCAAATTGCTTGCCAATAATCGACTGGATCAAACCGGTGAGCTGCAAGATGAATTTCGTTTTATGGTGGCGCGCGGTGCGCAACAGTGGTTGCACTTATTGTGCATTACCGAGCGCTCGCCTTACACCACAACCTTAGAGTTAAGCCGCGCGGCAATAGATACAAGTTCTAACTGGCTCAGGATGCCCAGATTAACCCTGCGTATGTATCACGATGCAAAGCTTGCTGAGGTTTTAGCCTGGGAAGGGCATAAGCGTTTGCGCCCACGCTATGAATATCCTAACCAGTCAATGTACCAAAGCGATGAAAAATATCAGCTCAACTGTTTTCTGGGTGAATGGTTAATTCTTTGTCTGGAGCATGGGCATAGCCTTGATACTTCCTTTTGTTTTGATTAAAAACTATTCTTCCCGCGTTCGTGGCGTCTGGTTCACTGGCATGTTGTTGCACAATCGCATCTGTTGCTGTTTGTAAAATCTGTTGTAAGCAATTCTTAACTTCCTCACAAAATTTACACTTCTTGGCTGCAAATGCCATTTTTTCCATAGTTGCAGGGTGGCGTAAACGCTGATTAGCGTATATCGTTGCGGTTGAAACTTATCCATTTTGACACTTAAGTCCACGCCTAGGCGTGAGTGGAACCTAGTCTGTTAATCATTTACAGAACCCGACTATCGAGGGACGAGAGCCGCCAGTGCGTCTGATTCAGATAACCGATTGCCATTTGGGTCCGCAGCAGAGCGAAACCCTTTTGGGGTTAAATACCGACCAGAGCCTTGAGGATGTGCTGCAGCTTATCCAGGAGGCGGAGCCGCGTTTTGATCATTTAGTTTGTACCGGCGATGTCGCCAGTGCAGGCCATATCGATTGTTACCGGCGTTTTGCCCATTCGATCCGCCGTTACTTTCCCCAGCCTCTTAGCTGGCTTGCTGGCAATCATGATTCGGCCGAGATAATGGTGTCTGAACAGGAAGCCTTGGGCATTCAGGGGCGTTTGGTTACACTGGGTGAATGGCTACTGGTGTTGTTGGATTCCAGTGTTCCCGGTCAAGTCTATGGCCAGCTTGCGGCGAGTGAATTGGATTTTCTTGCGCATGTGCTTGAAAGCCATCCTGACAAACACACTATTGTCTCGCTGCATCATCAACCGGTTCCGGTGGGCAGTGTGTGGATTGACCAGTATGTCGTGCGCAATGCCGATGCTTTTTTCCAATTAATCGACGATCACCCTCAAGTGAAACTGGTTGCTTGGGGGCATGTGCATCAAGAATTCCAGCAGCAGCGCAACGGCGTCACCCTGGTTGCAACGCCGTCTACCTGTGTGCAATTTAAACCCCTCTGTGATGATTTCACGGTAGATACCCAAATGCCTGGTTATCGCTGGTTTGAACTCAATAGTGATGGCACTTTTGCTACCGGCATCGCGCGCGTGACTAACAAGCAATACGTGATCGATTACAAATCGGCAGGTTATTGATCGCCCATGGCTGCACTGCTGTATATCCACGGTTTTCTCAGTTCCCCCCTCTCGTTCAAAGCACAGCAAACCGCACAATGGTTGGCTGTTGCGCATCCGGAAATTGAATTCCTCTGCCCCCAATTAACGCCTTATCCGGCGGATGCCCAAAAGCTGCTTGAGTCATTAATTGAACAGCATTTACCTGAGCCTGTGTATTTAATGGGCAGCTCTCTTGGTGGTTTTTGGGCAAGCTGGTTGGCGGAGAAGTATAATTTGCGTGCGGTGCTGATTAATCCTGCCGTGCGCCCACAGGATTTCATGCCAGCTTATTTAGAGGTTGACCTGAAAAGTTATCACACCGATGATAGCTACCGCTTAAGCGCACACCACATCGACGAGATTATTGCGGCCGATGTGCCTATCGCGCACCCCAACAATTATTGGCTGCTGGTACAAACGGGCGATGAAACACTCGACTACCGGCAAGCTGTACAAAAATACCACGCATGCAAGCAGACTATAGAAGAGGGCGGCGATCACGCTTTTCAGGGGTTCGAACGCTATCTCGATGATTGCATGACATTTTTTAAACACTAGGCTTTGTTTAATTACTCGGCCTTTTTACTTTTTTGGGTAAATAGAAAATAAGATGGCAAATTATTCCGCAGAAGATATTGAAGTACTCACGGGGTTAGATCCGGTAAAAAAACGCCCTGGTATGTACACCGAAACCACGCGTCCGAACCATCTCGCGCAGGAAATTATCGACAACTCGGTGGATGAAGCGCTCGCGGGTCACGCCAAAACCATTAATGTTATTTTGCACAAAGATCAATCGGTCACAGTAATCGATGACGGCCGCGGTATGCCGGTGGATATCCACCCTGAGCAAGGTAAACCCGGTGTAGAAGTAATTTTGTGTACGCTCCATGCGGGCGGTAAATTTTCCAATAAAAATTACCAGTTCTCCGGTGGTTTGCACGGCGTGGGTGTTTCTGTTGTTAACGCGCTGTCGGAAAAATTAATTGTTACTGTGAAACGCGATGGCAATGTTTACCAGATGGGTTTTTCCAACGGCGATAAAGCCAGCGATCTGGAAATTATCGATACCTGTCCCAAACGCCAAACCGGTACCAGCGTTCATTTCTTACCGAATCCCACTTACTTTGATTCAAATAAATTTTCGGTCAGCCGCATGCGCCATGTGTTGCGCGCAAAAGCAGTGCTGTGCCCCGGTTTGTCGGTCACCTTTTTAGATGAACAAACCGGTGAAAAAGATGAGTGGTATTACGAAGACGGTTTAAAAGATTATCTTGCGGGAGCAACGCAAGAATTTATTACGTTGCCTGAGCATCCCTTCGTTGGCGATTTCAGCGGTCAAACCGAGGCGGTGAGCTGGGCGTTGCAATGGTTGCCAGAAGGTGGCGAATTAATTCAGGAAAGTTACGTCAACCTGATTCCTACCGCGCAGGGCGGAACCCACGTTAATGGTTTGCGCACAGGTTTGCTCGATGCACTGCGCGATTACTGCGAATTCCGCAATTTGTTGCCGCGTGGAATAAAACTCGCACCAGAAGATCTGTGGGCGGCCTGCTGCTATGTGCTCTCCTACAAACACGCCGACCCGCAATTTTCCGGCCAGACCAAAGAGCGCTTGACTTCGCGTGAGGCGGCTGCCTTTGTATCCGGTATCACCAAAGATGCGTTTGCACTCTGGTTAAACCAACATACGGAAGACGGCGATAAACTCGCTGA
>NZ_JBRFPI010000155.1:0-9735 GCF_053579595.1 Cellvibrio sp. | reverse complement strand
CTGCACGAGAAAGATTATCTAAAAGATTAGCCATGCGATCAAAACCGATTGCAGAACGATACAGCGGAGTAAAATCAAAATTACGCATATCCAATATCCTCATTTGAGCAATATAAAGTAGCGACTTATCTAAACGATCAAGTCATTAAAGGTTTATGTGATCCTCTACCGAGCCATCACACAAATGAGATAGGGATCTACAAAACCATTTCAAGAGGATATAAAAAATTATTTTTTGAAGATGGCAGTGAATGCCTGTTGCAGGTGGGGATATTCAAACTCAAACCCCAGCGACTGTGCAGCCGCAGGCACCACCCGCTGGCCCGACAACAATAATGCATCGGCCATTTCACCAAACAAGAGACGCAATACCGACTCTGGCATAGGTAGTAACGCGGGGCGATGTAAACTTTGCGCAAGTAACGCAGTAAATTGAAGGTTTGTCACTGGCTCGGGAGCGACCACATTAAATACTCCAGAAGCCCGCTCTTGTTGCAGTAAAAAAAGCATCAGCCTCAGCAAATCATGGCGATGAATCCAGGGCATATAATGACGCCCCGTTCCCATCCGCCCTCCCAACCCCATACGAAACGCTGGCAGCATTTGTTTGAGCGCACCACCATCACGCTCCAGCACTATCCCAAAACGCATCCTGCAGACCCGCACACCATTAACTTCAAAACGCAGCGCAGCAGCCTCCCAATCGCAACACAATTGTGCCGCAAAATCATTACCCGCATTTTCCCGTTCATCAACCAAACGATCAACGCAATTGCCGTAAAAGCCTACCGCGCTCGCATTCAGTAAGACTTTAGGGAACCGACCAATACGGGCAAAAAAATCGAACAGACTATGGGTGAAATCTACGCGGCTCGCCCTGAATTTTTGTTTGGTTTTATCGCTCCAACGTGCCGATGCCAGGGACTCTCCCGCAAGATTAATCAGCGCAGCAAAATCAACAGTCGCCAACTCACTCAGGCTTCCAACAACATTGACTTTCGCATTCAGCAAATTGCGCGCAGCTACTGGATTACGGCTCAACACCCAAAGTTGATAACCTTGTTCAAGCAAGTAATCGCAAAGATGGCGACCAATAAATCCTGTACCACCGGTAATCAAAACGTTCCCCGACTTTACCGAGTCACTTGCCACAATAAATCCTCACAGAAATAAGCTGATGTAAATCAACTGACTACCAGAACCGAATGAAGTCAGACACACTTAATCAATTTACTCCACACTAGCGTAAACAGATCAAAGCCCGATGGAATTTTTCCGGAAAAGTTAACGCTTATGGCAGCTAATACCATTAACAACTAACAAAAGATCAAAATGTTATTAGAGAATTTTAATAAAAAACTTGCTATTCAGCAGGAGATCACCAATATAGATAGGGAGGGTCGGGATTGTTCGCGGAACTCAGTGCGGAATCCCAGCCCCCCTAACATAAACGTTAAGGAGCCTTATGATGAAACCTGCTGTCGACGTTGTATATCGTGATTTTGACTCATCTGCTGCACTAAACGAAATTATCACCAAGAAGCTCGAAAAACTCAGCCGCTACACCGACCAGATAGTTCATAGCCGCGTCGTTCTCGATACACCCCACCATCACAAACACAAAGGTAAACAATTCCGCGCCTCTATTGAGCTGGATATCGTTGGTCATCCCTTGGCAATTACCCAGAATGATGAATCAATTCACGTCGCCGTTCGCGATGCATTCTCAAGCGCAGAGCGCAAAGTTAAACAGCTGGTAGCTCGTCAACGCAACACTCGCTAAACCTCAGGCTAAAGCGCCTAACGATTTCATTTCCCACAAATGAAAAAGCCGGGATCATTTCTGATCCCGGCTCTGACTTACCTACTACGTAGAATCGCTTTCTTAGCTTGCAACACCCAGCTTGGCTGATTTTTTGCTGATCAGATGATTCAAGTTGGCCAGTGATTGCATATGGCTATAAATCAATTCCAAACCGTCTTTTTTGAATAAGTCCAAGGCTTCTGCATCACCCAAGGCTTTTAGTTTTTCACGCTTGACTACATAAAAGCCCATCAAATTCATATTCGATTCTTCGCGGCCTTTAAAGGTGATATTCGCCTGCATAGGTTCAAGCAAATTTAACTCATGCAGACGCTTGCAGAAAACTTTTGTCATTTCAGCGCGGTACTGATAATCCTTAAGGAACTCTACCACTTCTTTTAAATGTGGTGACTGCTCGCCATTTTCTTCAAACAAGCGACGACCTTTACTGCCATCCTTTAATACGGTTTTACTATCGGCGTCAATACACAGAGCCATTGTGTCCGCATCCTTATCACCGCCCAATACAAATGGATAGCGACGGATAAATGCAGGGATATAACGCGAAGTGAACTGGAAGTTTTCATCCAAAGACAGATTTTCACCCTCTTTCAGCCCCATAATTGCCAAGGGAATATATTCACCCTCATTTGCGGTTGCTGAAAATACAATCGGAAATTCACTCGCTGCAAATGGGATTTCTGTCGCCAGAAGAGGGGCAGAAATCATATGCGCTACAAATGAGTAATTATCAACCTGCACAGACCAGTTGCGATGGATATCTGATGACAGTGGTTGAATGTTGTCATAAATCATGAGTTGTTTTGCCACGAGGATACCTCTATTTATTGTCTCGGCTTGAGATGAAAAATCAGGGATGAAAATAAAATAGGGGCGCATGGTAGCACTTTCACAAGCGCCTGCCACTAGCAGGCTATTAATTGCCCTTGGGACGGACTTAAATGACAGAAACAAAAAAGCCCGCTGACAAAGCGGGCTTTTAAGCTATTGAATCTTATGTAAAAAATGGTCGGAACGGCGGGATTTGAACCCACGACCCCTACACCCCCAGTATAGTGCGCTACCTGACTGCGCTACGCTCCGACATTTTTTCTAACGGATGCAAAATACAGATCCCGCATCGCGAAGGACGGGCATGATACCTTAATTTATTGCCAATGCAATCAGAGAATTAAGAATTAATACCGATGCTCAATAAGCAAACAACCACCTGAAAAAGTGGTTGTTTGCTCAGCAAAACTTATTTGATTTTTAGAAGGTCTAGCAGATGTTCCAGATCATCAATCATACGCACAACCAATTGATTTAACTGGCCTGATTCAGATGGGGTGCTCTCGCTTGACATCTGCAGGCGCGCGCCACCAATGGTAAAACCTTGATCGTAAAGCAGACTGCGGATTTGACGGATGGTCAACACATCCTGACGCTGATAATAACGGCGATTTCCCCGGCGCTTGACTGGTTTCAACTGGGGGAACTCCTGCTCCCAATAGCGCAGCACATGTGGCTTTACCGCACACAATTCACTGACTTCACCAATTGTGAAATATCGCTTACCGGGGATTACGGGAAGTTCGTCGTTATGACTCGGTTCCAACATAAGCTTCTACTCGTGCCTTAAGTTTTTGTCCTGGACGGAAGGTGACCACACGCCGGGCGCTGATAGGAATTTCTTCGCCCGTCTTGGGGTTCCTGCCCGGACGCTGGCTTTTATCGCGCAATTCAAAATTGCCGAAGCCAGAAAGTTTGACCTGCTCGTTATTTTCCAAAGCATGGCGGATCTCTTCAAAAAAGAGTTCCACCAATTCTTTGGCTTCCCGTTTATTGAGTCCGAGATCTTCATAAAGTTTCTCGGCCAAATCTGCTTTGGTCAGAGCACCGTCCGACATAATTATTATTCCCTATCTGAGGGTAGCGGAAAAATTCACCCCCAGATACTGAACAATCGAGTCAATGGAGGCGTTGATCTCATCTTCATTAAGAGTGCGTGAAGGATGCTGAAAGGTCAACCCCATTGCAACACTTTTTCTATGTGGATCAATACCTTTGCCCATATATACGTCAAATACCTTTAAGTCGATAAGGTACTCACCTGCCTGATCTTTAACCGCCGTCAAGAGTTTGTCGGCAGCCAAATCTCGGTCAACCAAAAGGGCCAGATCACGGCGTACTTCAGGGAATTTCGACAGTGAAGTAAACGCAGGGATTCGCGCTTTCAGTAGCGAACTGAGACGCACTTCAAACAAATAAACGGCTTGCGGGATATCAAGCTGCTGTAGCAGGCTCGGATGTAATGCACCTATAACGCCCTGCCACTCATTGTCGCGATAAATATCAGCTGTTTGACCAGGATGCAGCGCTGAGTGGGAACCTGCCTTGATAGTGAAGGCTGACTCATCACCTGTTAATGCCAATAGCGACTTCAGGTCACCCTTGAGATCAAAGAAATCCACCAACTCAGCAACATTTGCCCAAGACTCAGGTGCACGACTACCGTAGATAAGACCCGCAAGCATGGCTTCTTGCTTAAGGCCATCGGCCGAAGGAACAAAGCGTAGACCCGATTCAAACAAACGCACGCGATTCTGCTGGCGATTCAGGTTATTTCGCAGAACACTCACTAAACCGGGCATCAAACTAGTACGCATTGCCGCCATATCGGCACTGATCGGATTGCGCAGCACAACTGGCGACACTTCCGGATCAAACAACGCAGAGAGTTTTGGCTCGATAAAGCTGTAGGTAATCGCCTCTTGGTAACCGCGTGCGATAAGTTGATTACGCAATGCAGGCAAGCCCATTTTCGCTTCGGGATGAGGTTCTATATCCAGTGGTGCTGCAAGGCTGCGTGTGGGTAAACGGTTATAGCCGTACACACGAGCCAACTCTTCCAGCAAATCCGCTTCAATGGAAATATCAAACCGGTAACTGGGAACAGCAAACACCCAGCCTTCTGCGTTTTGCGACTGTAAAGTCAAACCCAGGCGCGCAAGAATATCGACCACTTCGTCATCATCCATTTCCAAACTTAGGCCGCTAACAATACGAGCCTTACGCAAGGTGACTTGGCGCTCTTGCGGCAGATGCTCGTTGGTGACATGAACAACAGGACCAGCCTCACCACCCACAATCTCCAACAGTAATGCTGTTGCGCGCTCGATAGCATCCAGTTGCAAACTGTAATCTACGCCGCGCTCAAAGCGATGCGACGAATCCGTATGCAAACCATAAGAACGGGCGCGACCGGCAATCGCCAGCGGATTGAAGAATGCACTTTCCAGGAAAATATCGCGCGTAGCTTCACTTACCGCACTTTCCTTACCGCCCATAATGCCCGCAATCGCCAAGGCTTTTTGCTGGTCGGCGATCACCATGGTGTCGGCATTGAGCTTGATCTCTTGCCCATCCAGCAACTGGATAGATTCACCCTGCTGCGCCAGACGCACATGAATTGCACTACTGAGTTTGGACAAATCAAACGCATGCATGGGCTGGCCTAATTCGAGCAGCACGTAGTTAGTCACATCTACTACCGCATCAATACTGCGCAAACCTGAACGGACTAACTTATCCTGCAACCACGCGGGACTTGGACGAGTAATATCGATATTGCGAATTACACGACCCACATAACGGCCGCACGCGTAACCCGCCTCAAGATTCACAGGGAATGTATCAGAAATAGTTGCAGGCACAGCGGCGATTGCAGGAGCAGAAACAGGGGCACGATTCAACACACCCACTTCGCGCGCTATACCCTTTACGCTTAAGCAATCGCTGCGATTAGGGGTCAAATCAACTTCAATCAACTTGTCATCGAGGTTGAGATATTCGCGGAGGTTGGCACCTACTGGTGCATCCGCAGCCAACTCCCAAACGCCAGAGTCATCGTCACCCGCCTTTAATTCAGCCTGACCGCAAAGCATACCGAAGGATTCAACACCGCGTAGCTTGGCTTTCTTGATATCAAACTCGGGAAGTTTTGCACCAATGGTTGCGAATGGAATTTTAATTCCAACACGTGCATTTGGCGCGCCGCACACGACTTGCGACAAACTTTCAAGACCTGCCACTTGGCACACGCGCAATTTATCGGCATCAGGGTGTTGTTCGCAGCCCACAATCTCACCAACAATCACGCCGGTGAAATCACCAGCAACGGTTTCAACGGCATCAACCTCAAGCCCTGCCATAGTGAGCTGGGCAACTAACTCATCGGTACCTATGGCTGGGTTAACCCATTCGCGCAGCCAGGATTCACTGATTTTCATATTTCATTCATTCCGTTAAAACTGTTTCAAGAAGCGCAAATCGTTCTCAAAGAACAAACGCAGGTCGTTCACGCCGTAACGCAACATCGCCAAACGCTCTACGCCCATGCCGAATGCAAAACCGGTGTAAGTCTCAGGATCAACACCGCTGGACTTGAACACTTCCGGATGCACCATGCCGCACCCACCCACTTCCAGCCAACCCGTGTTTTTGCACATGCGGCAGCCTTTGCCACGGCACTGGGTGCACTGGATATCCATCTCAGCCGAGGGCTCGGTGAACGGGAAATAGGAGGGACGGAAACGAACCGGCACATCGGCCTCAAAGAAGGCTTTCAGGAATTGATCCATGGTGCCCTTGAGATCGGCAAAACTGATATTTTTATCGACCACCAAACCTTCGACCTGATGAAACATCGGCGAGTGAGTGACGTCCGAGTCGCAGCGATATACACGACCGGGACAAATTACCCGGATCGGTGGCTGCTTGTTTTCCATAGTGCGCACTTGCACTGGTGATGTGTGGGTGCGCAATACATGGGTGTCATCCACGTAAAAGGTATCGTGCATCGCACGTGCGGGGTGATGGGAGGGAATATTAAGTGCTTCGAAGTTATGATAGTCATCTTCGATTTCAGGGCCCACTTCAACGCTGTAACCCACGGCAGCAAAAATTTCTTCGATGCGTTGTAACGTTCGGGTTACCGGATGCAAACCACCGGTGTGCTGACCGCGGCCAGGCAAGGTTACATCAACCACTTCGCTTGCGAGCTTGGCATTGATCGCGGCCTGCTCTAACAATTCTTTGCGCGCATTGAGCGCGTCTTGCACGGCATCTTTGGCCTTATTGATTTCAGCACCAGCAGCAGGACGCTCCTCCGCCGATAATTTACCCAACGTTTTCATCAACGCGGTGATGCTGCCATTTTTGCCTAGATAATTTACACGCACTGCGTCCAGCGCAGTCAGATCTTGAGCATCGGCAACGAGTTTGAGCGCTTCTTGGGTAAGCGCAGCGAGATTTTCCATCTGCTTTTCCAGTACGAATCGTTAACTATCGAATAAAAACAGCCATAAAAAAAGGGAAGAACCCTAAAGCTCTCCCCTTTCATCGCGTTCACAAAAGCCCTTGCGGGCTTGAGGTTGTTGGACGATTAAGCAGCCAGAGCTGATTTAGCCTTCGCAACAACAGCAGCAAATGCCGCTTTGTCATATACAGCCAGATCAGCCAGTACACGACGGTCGAGAACGATGCTCGCCTTTTTCAAGCCAGCAATCAATTGGCTGTAGGACAAGCCTTCAGCGCGAGATTGAGCATTGATACGAGTAATCCACAGAGCACGGAAATTACGCTTTTTAACGCGACGATCGCGGTAAGCATATTGACCAGCTTTGATAACCGCTTGCTTGGCAACACGGAATGTACGCGAACGTGCACCGTAATAACCTTTAGCAGCTTTTAATACTTTCTTGTGACGACGACGCGCCTCTACACCACGCTTAACACGGGCCATATTACAATCCTCTCAAAATTAATTAGCGCTATTAGATAGCACGGAACAGACGTTTTACGCGTGGTACATCGGCAGCATCAACGATGCTAGTGCCGCGCAGTTGGCGCTTACGCTTGGTCGTCATTTTGGTCAGGATGTGGCTCTTGTTAGCGTGTTTGAACTTGTAACCTGCGCCAGTCTTTTTGAAGCGCTTTGAGGCGCCACTGTGTACTTTAGCTTTAGTTGCCATGTGATAAAACTCCACACATTTAGGTAAATAATATTAATAATCAAGGCAGCTAAAAGCCCGACTATTTTCTCTTTTTGGGGGCGATGACCATAGTGAGCTGCTTACCTTCCATCTTGGCAGCCTGCTCAACGGTACCCATCTCAGCCAGGTCGGTCTCGATGCGCTGCATCATTTCCATCCCCAGCTCTTGGTGGGCGAGCTCGCGGCCACGGAACTTTAACGTTACCTTGGCCTTATCCCCGTGCTCCAGGAAGCGCATCAAAGCCTTTAATTTGACCTGATAATCCGCTTCCTCCGTCCCTGGGCGAAACTTCATTTCCTTCACCAACTGCTGCTTTTGTTTCTTTTTAGCAGCGGCTTTGGTTTTCTTGATTTCAAACAGATGCTTGCCGTAATCCATAATCTTGCAGACTATTGGATCGCTATCAGCAACGATCTCCACCAAGTCAAGAGTAGCGGCTTGCGCCTGAGCCAGTGCATCGCTCAGCGCGACTATACCGACCTGCTCACCCTCTGCGTTGATTAAACGAACCTGCTTGGCTTCGATCTGATCGTTGATCCGCGCTTTCTTAGAATTGCCTTTGGCCGCGGGAGCGTTATCTCGTTTGATAGTTGTATCTCCAATAAATTAATAGGAACAAATCTTTTTTCGCTTTAGCCGTCTTTTAGTCAAAAAACTTTCTTTTAAACAGAAATATTTCGACCTCGACGCGCTATATCGGCGGTCAAGTGCGCGATGAAAGCTTCCAGATTCATTACACCCAAATCTTGTCCGTCCCTTGTGCGAATCGCAAGTGATTGATTTTCAACCTCTTTATCGCCAATGACGAGCAGGTAGGGTACCCGCTGAATTGTGTGCTCGCGGATTTTAAAGCCGATCTTCTCGTTTCTCAAGTCCGGAATTACACGAATGCCTTTTTCGCGCAGGGTTTTTTCCACTAATTTGACGTAATCGGCCTGGTTATCGGTGATATTCATGACCGCAACCTGGGCTGGCGCCAACCAAACCGGGAAAGAACCTTCGTAATGTTCGATCAGGATTCCGAGGAACCTTTCGAAGGAGCCGAGGATAGCACGATGCAGCATCACCGGACGCTTACGCACGTTATCTTCGGCAACATATTCCGCATCCAGACGCTCGGGCAATACATAGTCAAGCTGGATAGTGCCGCACTGCCATGAACGGCCAAGTGCATCTTTAATTTGATATTCGATCTTGGGACCGTAAAAAGCGCCTTCACCCGGCAACTCTTCCCATTCCAGACCAGCAGCACGCAGCGCTGTGCGCAACCCCTCTTCAGCCTTATTCCAGGTTTCCAGACTGCCGGCATATTTTTCCGGGCGCAGGGACAGTTTTACAGCGATATCGGTAAAACCAAAATCGTCATAGATGGATTTGAGCATTTGGTTAAAAGAAGCAACTTCACCGACTACCTGCTCTTCGGTACAGAAGATATGCGCATCATCCTGCACAAAACCGCGCACACGCATAATGCCGTGCAACGCACCTGAAGCTTCATTGCGATGGCAGGAACCAAACTCCGCCAAACGCAGTGGCAAATCTTTGTGCGAACGCAGGCCGTGGTTAAAAATCTGGATATGACCAGGGCAGTTCATCGGCTTAACTGCAAAGTCGCGCTTTTCCGACTCAGTGGTAAACATGTTATCGCGATAGTTTTCCCAGTGGCCGGATTTCTCCCACAGGGTGCGATCCATAATCAGCGGCGTTCTGACTTCCTGATAGCCCCACTCGTTTTGCTTGGCACGCATGTACTGTTCGATCTGTTGCCACAGCGTCCAACCTTTGGGATGCCAAAACACCATGCCCGGTGCTTCATCTTGCAGGTGGAACAGATCAAATTTCTTCGCCAGTTTGCGATGGTCGCGTTTAGCTGC
>NZ_JBRFPI010000154.1:0-9797 GCF_053579595.1 Cellvibrio sp. | reverse complement strand
AGTTGGGTAAGCTGCGAGCCGATATGACAATCCAAACATTTGATCGCCAAGCTCGGCAATTGTGCAGCGCGCGCATAAACAGCTGGTGCACGCTCAATCGCGATACCGAATTTATTTTCTTTTAATCCGGTAGAAATATACGGATGGGTATTGGCATCCACGTCGGGATTTACCCTCAGGGATACATTTGCCACCTTGCCTTTTTGTGCAGCGATTTGCGCAAGCAGTTCCAGCTCCGCTTCTCACTCCACATTCAAACAGAAAATGCCCACCTCCAATGCGCGCGAAATTTCATCCGCGCTTTTACCCACGCCGGAAAACACGATGCGCGATGGCTGGCCGCCCGCAAGCAGCACACGCTCCAATTCACCACCAGAGACGATATCGAAACCGGCACCGAGTTTGGCGAGCATATTTAAAATCGCGAGATTGGAGTTGGCTTTGATCGCATAACAAATCATGCCGGGATGCGAACCCAAGGCCTGCGCATAGGACAAGTACTGTTGCGTAAAAGCCGCGCGGCTGTACACATAACAGGGCGTGCCGAAGCGTTCGGCAACAGCGGCCAGCGGGGTATCTTCAACGTAGAGTTCGCCATTGCGTTCGGTGAAATGCTGCATAAATATTCTCGATCAAAAAGCGGGGAGCGGATGGTGTTGGAATTACTCTGCCGGAGTTTCAGGCTGATTGGCCTGAGGCTGGTCTGCCTTGGGTTGCGCTGACTGGGTTTGTGAAGCAGGCGGCTGGGGCTTACTGGGCTGAGGCAAATAGAGCGGGCCTTTTTGGCCACAGGCGCCAAGGCTCAAGCTGAGCAACACGAATACAACTGCAATTTTCATAACCGGAGTCCGATGACACCCTGAAGACGACAGGGTCAGGATAAAAGACGGGGCAGTATAACCCTGCCAATAGCCAGCGTCACTCCCGCGTGCGGGAGGAGATTTATTGGAGCGGAAGGACAGAAAGCAGAATCAACCCAGAACTAAGCGCAACTCGTCTGCTGACACCAGTACGCCATTAGCGATCACGGCGAGTTTTTGAATCGCCGCTTTTAATTGTTCAACATCAACCAAACTATCGGTGGATTCCAGCAGCTGCCAGGCCTCTTCGGTTAAATCAAACTCGGCTGTCAGTGCAAATTCGCGGATATAAAACTGGGCGAGATCGCGCAGATCACCGTAACGCTCCCGCAATGCAGGTAGACGCAATTCTTGCGCATGTTGCGCCAACCACTGGGACTGGATGGACGCAAGTGGAGCATCCTCACTGCTCAAGCTCATAATCAAACGCACACTGTAGGTGCCATCAAAACGGGCGTTGGCAGCCTTGAGCCAAAAATTGCGCAACGCCTGGAAACTACTGTTGGATAACGCATCGATATTGCGCACAAACAGGGTGCCGCCATTGGCGTAGGTGTGCAGCGATTGCAAAATGCTCGCCGCTGCGCCCTCCTCCCATTCTTTGCAATCCGATTCGATAAAGGGCGCGGTATCGGCGCGCGATAAACAATGCAGGCTGCGCGCAGCAATCACTTTGCCACTGCCTCTGTTGGCGCGGATCAATACCGGCTGCGTCCCTTTGGCCAATTGATCGATCCGTTGATCCAATTGGCGCAATGCTTTGCTGTTGCCGATCCAATAACTCTGGTCGCCATAAATATGGATCGCACGGTATCGGGTCTGGTAACGACCAATGGTGCGGATAATTTCATCAGCAACCAATGCCAGCTCTTTGGTTAATTGTGCAGGTTTTGCTTCCACGCCCGGCGCAGCCTGTGCAACCAAATACCCCAGGCGCTGCGGCTGCCCCTGCGGCAATTTAAAATTCAGCGGTAAACTGAACGCGGTCTCGGCGATAAAATCTTCAAAGGGAGAATTGTTTGCCTCCTGCGTGGAGATAAAAAATTCCTCTACCTTTCCTGCCGCGGCAAGCTGCAAATCCTGAGTGTCATTAACCAGTAACAAATGGTGATAGCCCTGATGGGTAACGCAGCGCAGGGTGATGGACGCATGCGCAAGGCCGAGGCGATCAACCGCCGCGCGCAGGATAATTTTGCTAAGCGTGATAAAACTTTTATTTACCGGCACCCACTTGGCGCTAGTGGACTGATTGAATGTGTGGATGGCGCGGGCGACCGGCTTGTGGTTCATAGCGGCTTGGAACAGGGCAATCATAGCGACAGTCTCTTAATCCATGCAGACAATAGGTGGGAAAACTGGGGCATCTTGTGGCAATCTATAGCCCTTGGATTAAATTGCCTATTACAGGGCATTACAGACAGCACCTAACCCAAACCAACATATAGATCAGCACACACGTAGACGCGCGGGCAGCATTGACACAGGGAGCGAAAAAAATCAGCGGCACCGCGCTCTGGAAATGCTTACTTTTTACGCGGAAACCTTATGGCTTATTTGTTGGATGTCGCTACAGAGAATTACTTTCCTCTCGCGCCCCATCACACCTTTGGCAGGCTTGCAGAGAGTGTGGATACCCACATCGATAAACCCTACGTCTCCAAATTGCACGCGGCGATTGAATGGAATGGCAGCCATTGGCGCCTCAAAAATCTCGGCCTCAACGGCACTTGGGTGAATGGTGTTAGCCTCGGTCAGGGCGATACCCGCGACCTGAGCCTGAATGATGAAATCCACTTTGCCGAACAAACTGACCCGGGTTTTACCGTGATCAATCTGGCTCCACCTGCCGATATGCTCTGGCCGCTGGAGAACATGCACACGCAAATTGAACCTATTTACCTCTCGCGCTACCACCTGCTGCCCGATGCAGAACACCCGGAGCTCGCACTGTTTTACAACGAGCAAACACAGCAGTGGCACCAGGAAGCACTGCTGCAACAGAGCGAACATGAGCAGCCTGAATTAAACGATGGCGATCTAGTGCAATTCAGCGGCAGCCACTGGCAATTTGTACGCGCGCAAATTTATGGCCCGACCGAAGCAAAAGCCTCGCGCCATATCAATGATTACGAATTTATTTTTAATATGAGCATGGACGAAGAAACCACCCAGCTCGAATTGCATCACCAGCAGACGCTGGATTTGGCCGTGCGCACCCATCACTATCTGTTGCTGCAACTCGCCCGCCACCGCGCGGAAGATGCCGAGCGCGGCTTGGATAGTAAAAGCCAGGGTTGGGTTTATGCAGACCAGCTCGCGGCGGAATTGGGGCTAGATAGCACCCATATGAATATCCAGATTTTCCGCGCGCGCAAACAATTGGTCGATGTACTGCCCGACGCCATCGGCCAACAAAATTTATTGGAAAGGCGCGGTGGCAAAATCCGTTTTGGCTGTGAAAAATTTAAAGTCTATAAAGGCGAAAAGCTCACGCTGAAATCGCCACTGATATCCTGTTGAGTGATGAATGAATAACTCTCTTGGGCCCACCGCCGTTGCAGGGCCCACGGAGCCTAATAGGCTCGGGCACTACGAGCTGCTCGATTGTATCGGGCGCGGCGGCATGGGTTTGGTTTACCGCGCACGCGATACACGCCTGGATCGACAAGTCGCAATTAAATGCCTACGCACGGAATTATTTGAGCACCATTACGTCGAGCGTTTTAAACGCGAGGCGCTGCTGCTGGCGAAATTAAATCACCCGAATATTGTGCAGATTTACGATTTTATCGAAGCGCCCGACCAACTCGCGCTGGTGATGGAATTGGTGGAAGGCCAGAATTTACAACTGCATCTGCGCGAACACATTGCCCCCTTTGCACAGCGGATGCGCTGGCTTACGGAGATCGCCCAAGGCCTCGCGGTTGCGCACGACGCCGGGATTATCCATCGCGATTTAAAAGCGGAAAATATCCTGATCAACCAGCGCAAGGTCGCCAAGATTACCGATTTGGGTATCGCCAAATCGCAAGACTATAACGCGACACTCACCGATCACATCGCGGGCAGTTATTGCTCCATGTCGCCCGAACAGGCGATGGGTGAAGCCATCGATTTTAAAAGCGATTTATTTTCCTTCGGTATACTCGCCTACCAATTGTTGTGCGGCGCGCATCCGTTTGGCGATACCAATAATAAATTGCAGTTAATGCAGCGGATTATTTCCCATCCGCCCACTTCCCCCGGCAAGCACAATCCGAATTTGCCAGCAGAGATTAATGAATTACTCGGCCAGCTACTCAGCAAAGATCCCGCCAAGCGCCCGGACAATACCCACTGGGTCGCTGCGCAGTTTGAAGCACTGAGCCACTTGCAATTGGAAAATGAATTTGTCAGCGATGAGACGCAAGCGCTGATTTCTAATGGCACTGCAGCGAATCAGTCGAATATAAAAAATACCGGAATCAAGAGCGCAGTAAAAACGCAGGATCACCCCACCTTTGAAACGCGCTTTGTTGCGGTTAATGCAACACCGAAAAAATCGCGTTGGCTGTCGATTAAGAATTATGTGGCTGACAATAAAATCAGCGTGGGTTTTGGGTTATTCAGTGTGTTGATTATTGCAGCGGTGGCGGTGTGGCAATTGCAGCCACTAAATGCCAGCAATGAAATTACTGAACGCCAGACGGAAGAACCTTATTCGCAAGCGCGTGAGTTTAATAAAGGATTGGAAGCGCTCAAATTGTTTGATAGGCCAGGTAGCTTGGAAACGGCAGAAAAAAGTTTTAACAGAATTCTTTCGCATACACCCAACAACGCAGCGGCAGTTGCGGGCTTGTCGCTGGTGTACAGCTACCGATATATCGGGGACTATGAAGACCCGATTTGGATGCAAAAAGCGGATGCGAGTGCACAGCAGGCATTGCAACTAAATGCCCAGCTTGCACTGGTGCATGTCGCCCTGGGACATGTATCTACGATTAAAGCCGAACACGATAAAGCCTTTGCCTCGTTTGATAAAGCACTTGTACTTGAACCAACCAATATTTTTGCATGGCGCTGCAAAGTATCTGCACTGCGCTTAGTACAGCGTTATGACGAGGCAATTCAACTTGCACAACAAGGCCTGAAGCAATTTCCCCAAGAACGTTACTTCGCTGATACTTTAGGCTCCATCTACGTAGCACAGAATGATTTCTCAAAAGCTGAAGAGGCTTTTCGACTAAGCATTCAACTACAACCCGATGCCGTTTCCGCATATGCCACCCTAAGCATGGTTCTTGAATATCAGAACCGCAGCGATGAAGCCATGCAAATATTGCAACAAGGACTACAGATTCGCTCCAGTGAATGGTTGCACGGAAACCTTGGCACAGCCTTGTTTATGCGCGGAAATTATGTGGGTGCCGCCGCCTCATTTGAGGCAGCTGTGTCGCCCAATAAAGGCAACCCAAATAGCCACCTTGCTTGGGCGAATTTGGCGGATACATTACTCTGGATTCCCGGACGCGAAGCTGAAGCGAAAAACGCCTACCGTAAAGCACGTGATTTACTGACGCCACTTTTAGAGCGCAGGAAAGACGATGCAACACTTGTATCCCGCATGGGATTGTACTCAGCACGACTGGGTGACCGCACACAAGCAGAACCACTGTTAGTTCGTGTAATGGCACTTGCGCCAAAAAGTGCTAGTGTTCATTTTCGTGCGGGTTTAGCGTATGAGTTGCTAGGTGAGCGTGAGGAGGCTATAGCAGCACTCACCAAAGCAGTAGAACTGGGTTACCCGTTGAAGCTGATTCAAGCAGAACCCGACCTTTTAGAGCTACGCCGCGCAAGCGGTAATTTTTAAACTGTTAACAAAAGGATTCAACATGACAACAAAGCCAACAAAGCCAACAAAGCCAACAAAGCCAACAAAGCCAACAAAGCCAAAGAATACCCAATATACATTCACGCTTTTGTTTCCTGATGCGATAAAAGCCAGCCAAGTCACTAAAGTGGATTTTCAGGTAACAGGTACCCCGGCAATTAAGCCTCCGCTACCTCAAAACCAAATGCCGGCAATTTTTTCGGTAGGTGACACGCTTACGTTTACCTACCAAAAAGCCAATCCTGATGTAACAATTAAAAGTAGTTTGCTTACCCAATATAACGTTAAGACATCAGAAAAAGAGACAGACGAAGACTTTAGATGTCAATTTGATAAACCCATTACGATTACCGACGAGTTTATAGGCTCTTGGATATTCCATTTGTTGGGTCTGTATAAATACAAAGGCAAACGTGCCGCTTACTACCTTGACCCTGAATTTACGGGTGGCCCTTAAACATTAAGCATTAAGCATTAAGCATTAAGCATTGTTAGCATCACATGCACTCGCTTATTCAGGAGTGCACTGCAATCCCCCCAGCCAAACTCGTTGCTTTCGCTTCCAATTTTTTACTCAACTGCTCAACCAAATCACACGCATCAACAATCGCACTACTGTTAATTACATCCGCAGCATAGTGCCGCAGTGCTTTAGAGTTTTTAGCTTTCTGCAACATATTGCCAAGCATCGGCGCGACCTGCTCTGCTTTAAATTTCTCTGGCATCACATAAGTACCCAAACCCAATTGATAAATACGATCAGCATTATCCGGTTGGTCATATTTGATGGGGCGAATCAGTTGTGGAATACCTGCTTTAATCGCTTGCGCAGTGGTGCCCATACCGCCGTGATGAATAATCGCCAAGGCTTTTGATAGGGCGTATTCAAAATCGACGTAATCAAGATGCAAGCAGAGTGAAGAACCTTGCAAGAGTTCTGCGCCGCTCGCGCCGCCGACAAATACGCCGGGTACTTGCAATTGCTCGCACATTTTTCGGCCTTCGGTAAATAGCTCGGCAACATCTTTTACGCCAGTACCTGAGGTAAAAATCAGTGGAGCGCCCTGTTGCTCAATAAAAGCGTCTAATTCAGCGCGGCTATTCATACTGGCGCGATTCTGTAATGGAAACCCCACCAGTTTTAAATTATTTGGCCAGTCTTTGGCGGGCATACCAAACCATTCGGGGAAGAAACCAATTTGCAACAACGCAGCAGATTCCGTTTGAAATGTCAGCGGGCACCCCAAGCGTTTGCGCGTAGCCAAATAGGCTTGCGTGTGTTCCATTCTGCAAAATACTTTGAAGCGGGTTTTGCGATTCCGGCGCAATAAAAAGCGCACAATAAAGCGTGGAATACGCTTGGGGATTGCCCACTTCATCGGCGCCGGTGGGCTGTAGGCTGAAAAAATAAGATTGGGCGATAACAACATTTTTACAAACGGCAAACCGAATTTTTCTGCCGCTGCCGCTGCGCCGTTTTCTTCGCCAAGTGCCAGAACCAGTACCTGTTTCCCTGCCAGACTTTTCACATAGTTAAACGCGGGTTCAAACGCGGGCGCATGATAGTGCTCAAAGTTATCAACGTGATTTCTGGATTCCCACGCCGTAACACTATTGCCCTGGTGATATTGCTCCAGCGTGCCCACCGAAATAAATTCCAGCCCCGCCGCAACAATTCTTGGCTGAAAATAATCATTGGATAAAAAACTCACTTGGTGGCCGCGGCGAATCAACTCAATGCCCAGCGCGACCATGGGATCGATATCACCACCGGTACCCAACGCAAAAATCACAATATGTTGCATATTAATTCCCAGCCACATCCGCTGGCTGCTGGCGATATTCCGATGGCGTTTTACCTACCAGTTTTTTGAAAAATGTGTTGAAGACGGATTTACTGTTAAAACCCACTTCCAGATAGATATCGGTAATTGTCTTCTCTTTATTCGCCGGATCGAGCAAACGCTTTTGCGCTTCTTCAATACGGTAGCCATTTACGAATTCATAAAAGTTGTGGTTGAAGTGGCGGTTGATGATCATCGATAAATCTTTTGCCGGAATGGCGAGTGTTTCAGCGAGCATATCCAGCGTCAGTTCCGGATTGAGATAGGTTTTCTGCGCGCGCATCAGGCCGTCAATTTTTGCGGCGTATTCCGGGTTGAGCAATTTTTCTTGCGTGGATTTTTTGGCTGGCTCTTTGGTGTCTTTTTGTTTGACCGCCTCAAAATTGCTGAAGTAGCGCATGCTGGTGAATACCAGCGTACACACCAAAAAGAACAGCGCGTAATAACCGCTCAGACCAATGTACTCAATCGGGTTGCCATCGGGGTCGGGGTGGAGGAAATCGTAATCGGCAAACAGGCCTGCCATTTTCGCGAGGGCGAGGAACGCCTCCATACTGGTGACAAGGGTAAATCCGACCACAAGGATCTTCAGCCAGAGGATGTCCACCTTCTCAATATTGGAATGGGTATTTTTGAGGATGTCTTTGTATTTGAAAATCAGCAGGAAACCTGCAATGCAGTAACCAACGCGCGTGCATTTGATAAACAAATCCATGCCGATATAACCCGGGCTATACACAAAAGCTTCGGTGTTGATCCACTCCAGACGCGTCGCCGCAGGAAAACGGTAGAAGGCGGCCACCATAAAGAGTGCAAACAGACCAAAGGGGATCAGGTGGAGATAATCCCTGGGGCGGAGATGGAAATCGCGGAACACCAGTGACTTCACATAAAAATAGAGCAACACGGCATCCAAATAGTAGGCGAATGCGCCGATAAAATAGACTTCTGGCCATTTTTCACGCACATGCAATTTGAACTCCGCCCCCCAGAGAATGAGTTCATGTAAAGGAATAAGGGCGTGCGCAATCAAAAACGCAGCGAGAAAGTAGTTGCTGGTATTTTTGGGCGGATTGGTGGCGATGAGTAAAAGCGCAAAAAAACAGCAGAGCATTGCCGTCATTAACAGGATAACATCGTGGAAGTTGAAAACGACTTGGTTCATGGTTTCTCCCCAAAACTTCTTATTTTTTATGGCTAGAGTCATTCGCCGCAGCCATTTGTTTCACGCCGGATACTATAGAAGATGAATCGACTGGGCTAGAAAAAATCGCGTACGAGCATTTTTCCCATAGTCGAACCCGTTCGTCTTGGGACTTTTTCAGGTACCACTTTTGCTCTCGAACGACAGCATTGAGCCCGCCGCCCTATTCTCAGCCTCGACGAAATCCAGCGCACACAACCCAGCGCACAACAACAGGGAATGCAGTAATCCGGAATCAGGCTTTCGTACTCTGTGACAGATAACAATAACTTTACAGGTACCCAACTATGAACAAGTCAGCACTTGCGCTCTGCCTCGGCGGCGCGTTATTCAGTCAATACAGCCTTAGCCAGGTAAGCACCCCCGCCACCATACAGGCGGAAGCCTATAGCCATATGAATGGTGTGCAGCTTGTAGCCACTACCGATACCGGCGGTGGCCAAAATGTCGGCTGGATCGATGCCAATGATTGGCTCTCCTACGCCAACAGCCCCGTCAATATCACTACAGCAGGCGCTTACGATATTGAATATCGCATCGCCAGCCAAAGCGGCGGCGGTAATATCACCTTTGAAGAAGCAGGTGGAACCCCCGGTTACGGCAGCATCGCAGTGCCCAGCACTGGCGGCTGGCAGACCTGGACTACCATCAAACAGCGCGTGAATTTGAGCGCGGGCGTGCATCGCTTTGGGATCAAAGTGAATGCCGGTGGATTCAACATCAACTGGTTCAGGATTGTTCCGGTACAAACCCAATCATGGACGCCGCTACCCGCCATCAAACAAAGCGGCTCGCTCTGGGTTAACGCCAACACCAACCAGCGCGTAGATCTGCGCGGTACCAACCTCGGCAACTGGTTGATCCAGGAATTCTGGATGATGGGTGGGATCATCTCCCACAACGGCGGCGCGGTGAATGACCAGTGCACACTGGAATCGGTTATGTCGCAACGCTTCGGTAACGCCGAAAAAGAGCGCTTGATGAAAGTGTTCCGCGACAGCTACATCACTACCCGCGAC
>NZ_JBRFPI010000153.1:0-9816 GCF_053579595.1 Cellvibrio sp. | reverse complement strand
GCCATGACCGCGAGCGCGAACCGCCGTTTTTCTTTTTTAAACCGCAAAGTGCGCTGGCACAAAATAATACCGATTTTATTTATCCGCATTTTTCGCAACAGGTCGAACATGAACTTGAATTAGTGATTGCGCTGGGAAAATCCGGTACGCAAATTCCCATCGCCGCTGCGGCAGACTATGTGTTTGGTTTTGGTGTGGGTTTGGATATGACCTGCGGTGACCGCCAAAAAGAAGCCAAAAAACTGGGGCGCCCCTGGGAACTCGGCAAAGGCTTTGATGGCTCTGCGCCCTGCACTGCAATTCAGCGCGGCTCAATGGATGATTTGGAACAATACGGCGATCTGGTATTAATGCGCAACAACGAAGAAGTACAGCGCGGCGATTGGCGCACTATGGTCTGGTCAATTCCGGAATTGATTGCGGAAGTCTCGCGCTATATCAAACTGGAAGCGGGGGATTTGATTTTTACTGGAACACCGGCGGGCGTCGGACAAGTAAAACCCGGCGATAAATTATGTGCAAAATTGGAAGGGTTTGCGCAAGAGCTGAATATTCTGGTTACACAAAAACAGGGCTGATTTTTCAGCCCTGTTTTTAATGGCCACTGATTACGGCAAATCAAACACCAACGCCTTCACCGCTTTTTGCTGTGCAACCATCACCAGACTATTAATGTCTTCGATTTTTGCGCCATCGCCCGGTTTTACGATTTCACCTTCAATCGCCAACTCGCCGTTGATCACATGTACGTAGTATTTACGTTTTTTCGATGCAGGCAATTCAGCACTGGTATTACCATCGAGTAACAGTTGGTACAAACGCGCATCCTGTTTGATCACCAAACTACCCGCTTCACCGTCAGGACTCACAGCAAGTGTTAGACCTTTTTTGCTGCCAAAATCTTTTTGCTGGTAACCCGGTGCTTGACCATACACATTCGGTTGAATCCAAATTTGCAAAAAATGTAACTCTTTTGTTTGCGACGGATTAAATTCGCTGTGACGAATACCACTACCTGCTGACATCAATTGGAACTCACCGGGTGGCAAAGTCGCTACATTGCCAGCGCTATCTTTGTGGGCGATTTCGCCGTCGAGGACGTAACTGATAATCTCCATATCGCGATGTCCGTGGGTGTCGAAACCTGAATCTGCTGCAACGCGGTCATCGTTAATCACCCGCAGAGCCGAAAATCCCATCTGGCGATCGTCGTAATAATTACCGAATGAAAAAGTGTGCTTACTCTTCAACCAACTGAAGTCGGCACCGCCGCGCTGGTTACTGCGTCTGATATTGATCATAGGTCACCTCATTTTTTTGCGGCGCTTTAGGCAAGCGCCGCGTGTCAGTATGTTTGCAGGGTGTTAATGCCGGTTTAGATTTTGTTGGCAATTATGCTGTCGGCACTTGCGCGACCACCGCCAGAGATCAGCAGCGATAATGCACCTGCCAGTAACGCCAAACCAAATTCATAACCGTTGTTGCTCATAAACAGACCGTTGTTGATGTGCACCGAGAAGATCGCCACCACCATGGTCACGGCCAGCACCAACGCGCTTGGGCGGGTCAACAAACCGAGGATCAGGAACAGTCCGCCGAAAAATTCAGCTGAACCTGACAGAGCCGCGAGCAGGACACCTGGCTCAAGACCGATCGATGCCATCCATTTACCGGTACCGTCCAAACCGTAGCCGCCGAACCAGCCAAACAGTTTTTGCGCGCCGTGGGCGGCAAAGATAATTCCCAGCGGTAACCGCAGTGCCAGTGCGGAGAAGCTGTTATTGGTGGCGAAAACTTTAGCGATTGTGCTCATGATGAACTCCGAAATATGTGACGTTGGGTTAGTTGGTTTGGCGCCGTGCTAACTGCTTGTTCGCCTCACTTGTTGCTAGATTAGGCTTGTACCCGGCAACAAAAAAGCGGAAGATTTTGAGCTGTTAGTTCAAATTTTTTGATAATCGACTGGAAGCCATCGCCATGCACCATGCCATCACCCTGGATGCCCTTAGAGTCCTTGATGCGATTGACCGCAAAGGCAGTTTTGGTGCAGCGGCCGAAGCCTTGTTCAAGGTGCCATCGGCCTTGTCTTATACGGTGCAGAAGCTGGAGTCAGACCTTGGCATCAACCTTTTTGATCGTACCAAACAACGTGCGCAGCTAACTGCAGCGGGGCGTTTGTTACTGGAACAGGGGAGACAGTTGCTACAAGCAGCTAATGCGATAGAAGAGGCGGTGCAACAATTGGAATCCGGCTGGGAGACGCAGCTGCGCATCGCCAAAGACACAGTCCTGCCACTTGCGCCCCTATTGCAACAGATCAACGCGTTTAACCTGCTCGACAAACGCGTTGCGATTACCATCAGCGAAGAAGTATTGGGCGGAACTTGGGATGCACTGATTGCCGAGCGCTGCGATCTGGCGCTCGGCGCGAGCGGTGATCTGCCGAAGGGAATTTTTGAATACCGTCTGATGGGGGAAGTGGAATTTGTATTTGCCGTGGCGCGCGACCATCCACTCTGTTTACACAAGGGGCCAGTAGACGCCGCTGCGATTCAAGCCTTTCCAACCATTGTGATGGCAGACTCTTCACTCAGCTCACCAGCGCGCTCATCAGGATTATTGGAAAGCCGCCAGATTATCCGCGTCGCCCATGCCGACGCAAAAATTCAAGCGCAAATGATGGGCGTTGGTGTGGGGTTTTTACCGAAACATTTAATTCAACAAGAGTTATTACGAGGTGAGCTAATCGAATTGGATTGTGCGGTACCGCGCCCGAATATTCCGCTTTATATGGCGTGGCGAAAAAACAATTCGGGTAAAGCGTTAAAGTGGTTTGTGGATGCTTGCGCAAAAACAAATTGGTTACAACAATAGAAAGCCCGCTTCAAAAATAAAAACGGGCTCTCTACGTCTTAACTTACTGCACTAACAATAGGCTCAATGTTAACGGCAGGACCACTCTATTATTGGATTATTATATTGCTGAGTTTGTGAGCCAGGTTTACATTGGCTGTTGTAGCCTTTTTCAGTAGTGTTTAGTGGACAACTAGCATCACCACACATCACATATCTTCCCATGTCATTAGGTCCTGGATTGGGGACACCATTAGTGAATTTACACGATTGACCCAAAACTACCCCCGATTGGCAAGCGGTACTGGTTCTAACCAAAATTGGTTGCAAACAAGTGCCATTATTTACGGTATTCCCAATCACACTAATTGTGCATGCTGGGGGAGAGGTAAATGGTGCAGAAGATACCAGTGTTCTGGTGGCAAACCATGCACCGCTGCTATTGTCTTTGCAGCGCTGATAGGTTGTTTGTTGTGTCGGAGTTGACGTGGAGCTGGTGATTTCCCACGAGCAAGAAGCTGGTGTGTTTGCAAACGCTGAAAAAGACGCAAGCGCTAGGTAGCTAACAGTTATAGCTGAAATAATTTTAAATAATTTCATTAAAATATCCCTAATTCCAGTATTAAAAATAATAATAAGTATTTAATGACATCTCCCTGATTAGTCATCTATCTTGGTTCGAATAGACAACCGTATTCATCAATACTTGTTCTATCTAAATTCCGTTTCAGATAATTGAGCCAAGTGGTTATTTACTTAAACTCAAATCCTTTCTCGTTACGCGCTACGTAAAAAATGGTTTCACCCTGCCGCACTTGGCTATCAATAATAATTTGGGAAAATTTTTCGCCGCCCAATGCTTTAGTAATCGCCATTGCCGTTTCATTGGCATGATTCTGATCCATCACGCTGATAGTGATTTGGCATTGGGTGGATTTACATTGGGTGGATTTAACGGCTATACCCGCCAAGACCTGTTCTTGCGCGAACAGTGATTGGATATGTCCTTCTTCTTCGTTGGCCCAACTATGGTCCGTCTCTTCCGCGTCGAACCGCCCGCGCATTTCAACGCCCAGATCAAACCAGGGTTTAGTTTCCTGATTTTTAGTCAGCCAATTTGTAAAGGCGTCGGAGCGCTGCTTGAATTCATATTCTGCTTTGATGGCATCGATCTGATGCTGGTCCGGCGGGTCTATCGCTAGCTCTGAAGGAGGGGATTTCTGCTGCCCGGGCGATCCCCCGCCAATATCATGAAAGTTATTTTCATTCGTATTTTGGGGTAAGGCACCAGAGCCGATGGGTTCAATGAGGTTTTTTTGTACGGATATTGCCGTTGGCTGTGCTAATAGCACAGAGTCATTGTTGTTTTTGCCTGCCAAATAACCTACTCCGGCAGAAATAAGAATAGAAAAAGTAAAAATGACTTTATTCATACTGCATCCGTCCCTATTGAATAGAGGAAGAGAATAACAGAATGAAAATAATTTTCAGTAGATTTTGGCGCCAATATGATGTTTTTGCAGCATTACTTGCTGCATTTATAAATCATGTTAATCCGTTAATTGTTTGCCCTTACTCGACGGCCAAAAAACCAAAGGCGCTGATGGCAAGCGCCACAACAAATGCATAGCGCAGTGCTTTCCCTATCGCAACCAACACCAAAAATTGCCAAAAACGAATGCGCATCACGCCGGCGAAAAAAGTGAGGGGGTCGCCAATGACAGGAACCCAGGCAAACAACAATGACGCTAGGCCATAGCGCTGGAAACGCTGCTGTGCGCGCGCCAATTGTGCCGGTTTAACCGGAAACCATTTTTTATCTTGCCAGTGCAAACACTGCTTGCCCAAATACCAATTGATGCAGGAACCCAAAGTATTACCACTGGTTGCTACCAACCACAATAACCAGGGGGTGTAGTGTTGATAGAGCAGCGTGACGAGCAGCGCTTCAGATGAAAGGGGGAAAAGTGTGGCGGCGATAAGCGCGGTAAAAAATAGCGAGAGATAAATCATGGCGCCACGGTGAGATGATCAACACGGAAGTAGCGCCCAAAGCATGTTTGGGCGCATCGGAAAATTTATTTTTTCTCGGCAATTTGGCGGCGCATCGCCGTAATAACAGGCACTACTTCTGGACGGATTTGTCGCCACAAATAAAATGCTTCTGCGGCCTGGCCGATTAACATGCCCAAGCCGTCGGCAACCTGTGCAGCGCCGCGCTCTTTAGCCCAGCGTAAAAATATCGTTGGTTCCGGGCCATACATCATGTCGTAACAGCATGCGTTAGCCGCGAGTAAATTATCAGGCAGTGGCGGCAATTCACCTTGCATACTCGCCGAGGTACCATTGATCACCAGGTCAAATACTTCACCGTGCAATTGCTCGAATGTTTTTGCCTGTACATCGCCAAGGTCATGGAAATTTTTTGCCAATTCTTCCGCTTTGCTTTGTGTGCGGTTAGCGATCACTGCTTGGGCCGGTTGTTCTTCCAGCAGAGGTTGCAAGATACCGCGCACAGCACCGCCTGCACCGAGAATTAAAATGCGCTTGCCTTCCAGTTCCCAACCGAGATTGTGCATATCGTGGATCATGCCGATGCCATCGGTATTGTCGCCGAGGATAGTGCCATCGCTTAATTTTGCCAGTGTATTGACTGCGCCTGCACGTTCAGCGCGCGCAGTGCGTTTTTGCGCAAAGTCGAACGCGTTTAATTTAAATGGCACAGTGATATTCAAACCTTTGCCGCCCTGCGCAAAAAATTCCTGCGCATTTTTTTCAAATTCGCCTTCGTTCACGAGTTGTTTGGTGTAATGCATATCTTGCCCGGTTTGCTCGGCAAACTGGCGATGGATATGGGGCGACTTGCTGTGGTTAATCGGGTTGCCAAACACGGCATATAAATCGGTCATGAGCTATCCAACACCTAAGATCAAAAAAGAACATTCAAAATCGGTTATCAAGATTGGCAACACATTATTTCAGCCAATCGCGATGCGGTAAAAATTTCTCGTAGAGTTCTGCTTCAGCACTACCTGCTTCCGGTTGCCAGTTGTATTCCCAGCGCACCAGCGGCGGCAGCGACATTAGAATTGATTCGGTGCGCCCGCCAGTTTGCAAACCGAATAAAGTACCGCGATCGTACACCAGATTAAATTCCACATAGCGACCACGACGATAGAGTTGGAAATCGCGCTCGCGTTCCGTAAACGGTGCAGCTTTACGTGCGCTTACAATGGGCTGGTAGGCGGGTACGTAGCTGTTGCCCACGGCTTGCATCAACGCAAAACTGTGCGCAAAACTTTCTGCGTTGTAATCATCAAAAAATAATCCGCCGACGCCGCGCGCTTCATCGCGATGTTTCAAATAAAAATAGTCATCGCACCATTTTTTAAATTTGGGATAGAGGTGTTCACCGAGTGGATCGCAGGCATTTTTAGCGGTCTGGTGCCAGTGGATAACATCAGCCTCGTTGCCATAGTAGGGGGTCAAATCGTAACCGCCACCAAACCACCATACGGGCGCTGCGCCTTCTTTTTCGGCGATAAAAAAACGTACATTGGCGTGGCTTGTCGGGACATAAGGGTTGTGCGGATGTATAACCAACGACACCCCCATGGCCTCAAAGGCGCGGCCTGCTAATTCGGGGCGATGTGCTGTCGCCGAGGCAGGCATTTGAGTGCCGTACACATGGGAGAAGTTCACGCCGCCTTTTTCGATCACTGCGCCGTCAGTTAGCACGCGCGAGCGACCACCGCCACCTTCTTTGCGGGTCCAACTGTCTTCAACAAACTGCGCGCCACCATCTTCTGCGGCAAGGCCATTGCAAATGCGCTCTTGTAGATCAAGCAAATAGGCTTTGACGCCGGCTTTATCCGGCCCATGAGATGTGGTCATGAGAGTTCCTTAGCGTTGGTTTGGCTAATCAAGAAAGGCCGCCATTCTACGCGGCCAGCAGCGAAAGGGGAAAACTAGTTAGCGGGGCTTTGATGCCAATCTGGCTGCGGGGGCAAATCAGCCCGGGCGGACAATCGCACCAGTCAGCAGGTCGCGAATCTCTGACGGGGCGGTGCGCTTGCCGACCTGTCCAGCCGTGATTGCATCCAACTGGTTGCCAAAATAGCGGCGCACCTGATGGATATTCGTGGCCGGTGCCAAGCCTTGCGGGTTGCAGGAGGTAGAAACGAGAGGCCCGCCAAATGCGCGCGATAAACCGGCAGCGACAGGGTGATCGGTTACCCGCAGCGCAACACTACTGAAACTACCGCTTATCCAGTCGGGGATCAGCCCGTTATTAGGTACCAACCAGGTATAAGGACCTGGCCAGGAATTTTTTAACCGCTGGCGCTGCAGGTCATCCAAATGATGGATAAAAGGATCAAACATGCGGATATCTGCCGCGACCAGGATCAGGCCCTTTTCTACCGGGCGATCCTTGAGTGCCAACAGCTCCAGCACCGCTCCTTCATCAAACGGATTACACCCGAGCCCCCACACGGCTTCAGTTGGATAGGCAACAACACCGCCCAGTTTCATTTGACGGGCGGCAAATTGCACCCGGGGATTACGCGACCAATCGATCATGGACAATACCTATTATCAAGTTACTGCCAATCTACCCCAGCTATGATGCAAGCTCAAGAATTCATGCAGCTGATCATAGGCGCTGATAACAAGCGCCCACTTGCTGGATCAAGCCTTTGATTTCCAAGCCAATCAACTGCGCCGACAAATTGCCCACTTCCAGGCCAGTGCGCTCCGCAAGCAGATCGACCGGGAGCGGGTCATAACCCAGTGCCTGAAGCAGGTAACGCTCATCCTCACCCAGCTGCGGCCCCTCATCGCCGACAGCAGGTTCAGTAAACAATTCCGGTTGCGCTGCCCTGGCCGATTTCACCTCTTGACGCTTATAACTGAGCAACCCGGCGAGTTGATCGACAATATCTTGTGCCGTTTCCACCAATGTCGCACCCTGACGAATCAATTGATGGCATCCGCGCGCCAGCGGGTTATGGATAGATCCCGGGATCGCAAACACTTCGCGATCGTGCTGTAACGCATAGGAGGCTGTAATCAGGGAACCACTTTGCACCGCCGCCTCAACCACCAGCGTGCCGCCACTAAGGCCGCTGATGATGCGGTTGCGCTGGGGAAAATTGCTGGCGTGGGAGGAAGTTCCAAGGGGAAATTCACTCACCAGGGCGCCGCCGCTATCGACGATCTCTTGCGCTAATTGGCGATGGCGGGAAGGGTAGATCAAATCGATTCCGGTACCCATCACCGCGATAGTTTTACCGCCCGCGCGCAGGGCACCGCGGTGAGCCGCCGCATCTATCCCCAGAGCCAAACCACTGGTGATCGCAAAACCGCGCTCGGCAAGGTAATGCGCAAAGCGCTCGGCGTTTTCGCTGCCGCCACCACTGGGGTTGCGGCTGCCGACGATTGCCAGTTGAGGTAGGCTGAGGCAGGTTGGGTCACCGCGCACATAGAGCAGAGGTGGGGGGCGGGGGATTTCGCGCAACAAGCGCGGATAAAACGGATTGTCATAAGTAAGGCAATGCAGGCCGGGTTGGGACTCGATATAGGCCAGTTCGGCTGCCAGTTTTTTCCCAACATCACTACCTTCAGGGTCTGAGTTAAACCGGGCAAGCATGTCGGCAGCAGCCGGATTGAGCAGGGAGCGCCAGGATTGAATAGGCTGACTGAGCAATTGTTGAGGGCTTTCGACTAATTCAAGCAGTTGCCAGTAACCGGCAACACCCACATCGGGGAGACGTAAAACTAGCAGGGTAGCAGCGAGCGGGGATAGCATAGATATCATCCTTGAAACAGGCTGCCTGGGCGGGCAGCCAACCTACTCAAAATTATGGGTTGCGTACTTTGTCGTTGACGGAAAGGGCGCGATCTGCCTCCAGAACCAAAGCAAAACTCATCTTCTCAAAAGTGCGGAATACCATCAGCAAGCCAGCGTGCTCATCCGGCAGGTCAACTTTGCCACCTCGGACGCGGTCGGTAACCACCTCACCTTTTTTATAGATCGCCAAGACATTGCCGATTTGCAGCCCTTCGCGTTCACCGCGATTGATAATGACAACATTGAATTTGCCTACTTGGGTCACGCCGCCTTCAACAGCAATGATTTGTGCTTCTATTTCAGTATCAGGTGCGCTGGGGAAGAACACCGAGTCAACCGAACGGTCTTCGCTTGGAAGCAGGTTATCGCCAGGGCGAACCTCTTCATAGGTGCGTAGGATATTCAGGGTGGCAATTTCAGCATCGATTTTCTCAACAGACACTGTGCCTATGCCTTGCGCGTAAACGCCGAGAAATTCTTTAGTTACAGGGTCTTTAAATGCCTGACCTTTGCGATAAATGCTGTAGTTGGAGTAATTGGTATCAAACTGGCCGCGTGCATAGGCACGGTCGCCAGCACCGACAATCACGTGTTGCTGCTGGCCGGCCAGCATATAAGGTGCCGCTTCCAGCTCGCCTTGCGCAACGATACGGCTGCGCGACAAAAAAGCATCAATCTTATCGAGTGGAATTGCGGTGATTGCATCTTCCGTACTTTGGACACGGATGCTGGGGCTCAGTTTGGTCGCCCCATTTATGCCGCTACCGGCAGCACCCGGCACCATTTTCAGGGTGCGCTCGACCGTTAGGCGCGGTTGGCCATCCAAATAAATCAGCTTGATCAGATCACCGGGGAAAATCAGGTGAGGATTTTCAATTTGGGGGTTAACATGCCAAATCTCTGGCCAGAGCCAAGGGCTATTCAAAAAGGTGCCCGAAATATCCCAAAGGGTGTCGCCCTTTTTGACAGTGTATTCATCGGGGTGACCCGTTTTAAGAAGTGCATCATCCGCCCAGGAAAAGAAGCTGATGAGTGAAGCCGCCGCGACGGCCAGTAATATTTTTTTCATAGAAACCGATCCTGTTTTATTCGGTCCTGAGGCAGATAGACGT
>NZ_JBRFPI010000152.1:0-9852 GCF_053579595.1 Cellvibrio sp. | reverse complement strand
TGCAGGTAAGGGGATAGATGTTCGCAGTAGGGCCACCGAAGTCAGAAATATGGCGGGTAAAGCCCGGCACCTTATCGGGGATATCTTCAATTTCTTTGAGAATTGATTCCTGCGAACGGCTTTGGATAATGCGGCCTTCATGTTCGGTGATGGAACAAAAGGTACAGCCGCCAAAACAACCGCGCATGATATTCACCGAGGTTTTAATCATGTCGTAGGCGGGAATTTTTTGCTTGCCATAAACTGGATGCGGCACGCGTGCGTAAGGTAAATCAAATACGCCATCCAGCTCATCGGTTTCCAATGGAATTGGTGGCGGGTTAATCCAGACTTCGCGGTTTTCATGTTTTTGAATCATCGGGCGCGCGTTGTACGGATTTGCTTCCTGATGCAAAACTCGCGATGCATGCGCATACAAAATCGGATCATTCCTTACTTTGTCGAAGGAGGGCAGGCGTACGTACACTTTTTCAGCGTCCATCATTTCACTGCGGTTTTGCAGTGGCATGGGAATAATACGAATGGGTTGCGGTTCATTGGGGTCGAATGCTTTTTCGCTTTCAATCCCTTGTGCCGGGCAGCCTTGTGTCTTCAGTTGTTCGGCTGCTTCCGGATTCAATGCTGCGATTTGCTCCGCCATTGTTTCCGGGTCGAGTTGGCGTAAACCGATCTGCGAATTGTTGATATCCGTTTGCGCAGCATCCACTACGGATTTTGCATTGTGTTGGTATTCATAGGGATTGGGTAGCTTATCGATATTGCCCGGCCAATCGATGCGTGTGGAGTCAATTTCCGTCCAGCCTGCAGGCGGTTCTTTTTTGATAACCACGGTACCGCGAATACTATCCAGTTCTTTAATGCTTTTGCCGGCGGCAAGTGAATGCGCCACTTCGGCAATCGCGCGCTCGGCGTTGCCGTACAACAAAATATCGGCAGTTGCGTCGATCAATACCGAGCGGCGTACTTCATTGCTCCAGTAATCATATTGGGCGATCCGACGCAGACTGGCTTCGATACCGCCGAGCACAATTGGCACGTCTTTGTAGGCTTCTTTACAGCGTTGGCTATAAACAGTTACTGCGCGGTCGGGGCGTTTGCCACCTTGGCCACCGGGAGTATAAGCATCGTCGGAACGCATACGCAGGTCGGCCGTGTAGCGGTTGATCATGGAATCCATGTTGCCCGCGCTTACGCCAAAAAACAGGTTGGGTTTGCCGAGCGCTTTAAAGGGTTCGGCACTGCGCCAGTCGGGCTGCGCGATAATCCCCACGCGGAACCCTTGGGATTCGAGAAACCGGCCAATCACCGCCATACCAAAACTCGGGTGATCCACGTAGGCATCGCCGCAGACGACGATAATGTCGCAGGTTTCCCAACCCAGCTTGTCCATCTCTGCACGGCTCATCGGCAGAAAAGGCGCGGGCTTGTAGGTTTTAGCCGTGCTGTGGATATTGGGTTTCGGATAGGAGAAAAGGTGTTTGGCGGTGCTGTTCATGCTTGGGTACTGCGCTGGGTAAGAATCAGGTGGGTATTGTCCCAGAAACTTGATTGGGTATACAGCTTTAATCTGAGGCCTGACCAATAGTGGGTCCGCTGTAGTATCTGCTAAGCTCGCGTTTTGAGAGCAAGAATTGCTTAATTTACTGAGGCTCATATGGGATACAGCAGCATACGTAAAACAAATAGGCAGTCTGCGAAGGACTGGCAAGAGCTTGATAGTCGTTCATCGCAATTGGTTGATAACCGGGTTAGCTCCCGTGGGCAATTGCGAGCACAGGATATGGTGGTTAATAGCCCCAGAAATCTTGCCCTGCGTCAGCTACAAGCAGCCATACAATCACCAGCCGAGGGCGGCGTGGTGCAAGGCGCTTTTTCATCTACACCGGTTGCACAATTGACCAAATGGACTTACACAAGCGGTGATTGGGTTAGGGGTACAAGTAGTAGCAGTGATACTGATGCATTCCCATTACCCCATACACTCGATGGCTCATTTAACGAAGGGGATGTGTACGAACAAAATACGGGTGAGCTCAGTCGGGCGTCGCTGCGGCAGGATGTGGTCACGAGCGAGCAGGGTGCTGTTAAATCGCAATCATCGAGTGAGTCAGAATCTGATGCGGTAGAAAAGGATTCCCCGAAGGTGAGTGCACCATCAAACACACACGCGAACTCAGATGATGTGAAACAGGATGATGTTCAGCCACCGCAGAATAATCTGCAGATTAATAGCTCGGGCGTTCCCTCTCGATCTGGATCTTCGCAAGATTCTGATGAGACTCGTATTGAAATGCACGATTCTACCGGTGGCGCTCTTGAGCGTGTGGATTCTCAACCGATAAGACGGCGTCAGTTAAGTAATAAGAAACAAAAAGAAAATCGCAAAGCGGATAAATGGTATCAAAAACAGCAGGCGCAAATACTGGAAAAAAATGATGGGATTCACCAAAGGCTTGGCGGTTGGTCAACTATCACAGGCGTGGCCACTATTCTTGGTGCAATGGTAGCGGCGTTTTTGGGGACTTTTTTGAATGTCACCTCTATCGGTTGGGCGACATTTGCTGCAATAGTGGTTGGCTCTTTGTTTGCTCTCGCGCCTGCTGTCATTAAAGCATTCAAAAAAGGGCGCGTGGTGGATACGCTACTGGGCGCAATTGATTTGGGGACTACTGTTATCGGTTCCGGGATGATGAATGTCCCAGGTAGTACCTTCGCACAAGGGCGCCAAGCGGTTGATATGAATTCAACTGCCCCTGTGAATGCGACTATTGCGGATGTGGTTGAAATGGCTAATCGGCGCGAAGGCGGATGGAGTGATCAGGCCAAGTCCTGGATGATTATCGGCGGAGCTTTAGTGATGTTTTTAGGGTTGCTGTGCAGAATTTTTGTAACCTTTCTACGAAGAACCAAAGAAGAGAATCATAAAAAGAACATTCGGGACAGACAGCTCCCGTTTAACGATGATTCTGAAGTGTGACAAGCCATAATGATAAGTAGTTGCGTCAATATGAAATTGACGCAACCGGAGGTTATTTTTTTCCTCCATGTTGTACTAGCGCCTCATAACCACCTTCATTCACCGTATTTTTAAATCCCATCGCCTGCAAGGTTTGCTGTGCGATACCAGAGCGGTTACCGGAGCGGCAGTAAAGGTGGATGGTTGCATCTTTATCGGTAGTGACTTCGCTGATGCGCGCAGCAATTTCTTCGTAGGGAATATGGGCGGCACCTGCAAGATGACCCGTATTAAATTCATCGGCGGTACGGACATCGATCCAAATATCGTTGGCAAGGGTGAGGCTAGACATAATCAGCATGAAACCTGTAATAAGTAAGTAACTAAGACGGCGCAGCATAGCAATCTCCTTTGGTAGTGTTCCACTTTTATAGTCTTTTCGAGATGCATAAACAACTACGCCCGCAAGAGCGGGCGTAGTCTATTGTTTTTTGCTGGCTGGTTTTTGGCGGTTAGGCGCTAGCCAACAATCGGTCGTATTTGCGGCTGAGCATATCGTAGAACTGTTCGCGCACTTGCACGATGGTATTTTTCAGCGCGGTGATCTGTTCAAGTGAAATATCCTTGCGGCCGATGTAAACCTGTTTGCGGTAGACCGCAATTTTGGCACCGTACAAACGCAAGCTGCGCTCCAGATTCTTCTCGCCCAGCATCAATAATTTCGCTTCAGCTTCGGCCAGTTTTTTAAATTCAGCCACTAGTTCGGTATTGACTGCATCCAGCTCGATGCGGCGTGCCTGCGGCCAGCGCTCACCAAATTGGATGGATTCTACGACCAGTGACGAATATTTGGCGAAGATATGGGTAACCGTGCCGACCTGGGTGGATACTTCTTCCAGAATTTGCAGGCGGCGGTTGTCGCGGGCGCTGTTGACGGGTTGCTGATTGCTTTTGCGCAGCACTACCCATGCGGTAACGGCGGCAATCAACGCACCCAAACCAATTTTTAAGGAAGTGTCAGTTAATTGTAGAAAAAGCTCGTTATTCATTTGCTATTGCCCCTCTGTCAGAAAAACGGCGGTTTTGGTTCGTTGACAGGGGTTTTGCAAAAAATAGGCCAGCCTTATCTCAGTGGTTTGAGCAAGGGTTCCAAACCATTCAAGCGGATTTCATACATCAACCCCAGCAGCTGGCCGAGTTTGCCTTTGGGGAAGCCTTCGCGACCCATCCACATTAAATAATGTTCGGGAATATCGGCAATCACGTGGCCTGCGTACTTGCCATAGGGCATGGGGGTTGTGACTAATTCTTTTAATAGTTGGGGATCAAAAGGAAATTCGTCCACGATCAGCCACCCGCTAATTTTACTGTGAAGCCGCGCTTTTCCAGCTCGGCTTTGAGTTTATCGCGCTGGTCGCCCTGGATTTCGATCACCCCGTCCTTCAAAGACCCACCCACACCGCAGGTGACTTTCAAGGCTTTGGCGAGGTCTTTTAATTTGGCTTCATCGAGTGGCACGCCGGTAATGGTGGTGACACCTTTGCCATTGCGTCCCGCAGTCTCGCGGCGGATACGTACTATGCCGTCGCCCTGCGGAATACTAGTGGCGGGTTTATCTTCTTTGATACGGCCCGTCTCGGTGGAATAGACGAGGCGGGAATTTTTATCTTTGCTCATGATGACGGCTCACGGGAAACAAGCTGCCAATTCTAACCGCGGGCACTGGTAGAATGCGCGCAACTTTTTTACCGATAATGCGTTTTAAAGAGATCGATCTATGACAATTAACGGCCAATGGTTGCCGCTGTGGCAACCGCTTGTCGATACCTTTGCCGCTAATTTTGCAATGGGCGAGGAGGGAGCTGGTTTGGCGCTGGTACATCGCGGTGAGCTGGTGGTGAATATTTGTGCTGGGCAGCGCAGTAATAAACTTGCGGTAGTGGAGCGAACGGATTGGACTGAGGACACCCTCGTCAATATTTTTTCGGCGGGCAAAGGACTGGTTGCACTCTGTATTTTGCAGCTGGTGGCCGAGGGTAAATTGCGGTTGGATGAGCCGGTCGCCAGTATTTGGCCGGAGTTTGCACAGGGTGACAAGGGTACAGTCACACTGCGCCAGTTGCTGTGCCATCGCGCGGGGTTGTCTGCGTTTCATCAGCATATCCCCAACGAACAGATTTTTAATTGGGGCTTGATGACCCAAGCCGCTGCTGCTGAGATCCCTTGGTGGGAACCGGATACAGCACAGGGTTATTCGCCGTTTATGTTTGGTTGGATTTTGGGTGAGCTGGTTAAGCGCGCTAGCGGCTATGCAAGTTTTAATGATTATTTCCAAGCGCGCGTAGCCCAACCTTTGCAAGTGAATTGTCACTTCGGTTTACCTGAGTATTTGCTGGATGCAATTGCCGATACCGGCCCGCTTAAGCGTCCGTTAGGCGTTGCGGCCAGTTCGACGGGTGCCGATAGCATTGCGTTGGGAAAATTAATGAAAGCCGATCCGCGCGGTGTTACCAATCGCGCGTTTTCCAATCCCATTAGTTTGATGACGGCGACAAATTCGCGCGAATGGAGGCAGGCACAAATTCCGGCAGCGGGTGCCCACGCAGACGCTCGTGCCCTGGCAACTATTTATGGTGCCTTGGCGAATGCGTCGCAACGTTTACTGGATGAATCGGTATTGCCCCTATGTTGGCAAGAGCAAACGTTTGACGATGATCGTACGCTCGGTTTGCCGCTGCGGTTTAGTCACGGATTTATGTTATCGCAACATGACCGCGCAGATTGTCGCTACGGTCGCGGTGCGCGTGCCTTTGGTCACCCAGGCGCAGGCGGTTGTATTGGTTTTGCAGATCCGGATTTTGAGCTGGGTTTTGGTTACGTGACCCATCGCATGGGGCAGGGGTTATTAATCGACGAGCGTGCAGTGCGTTTGATCGATGCGGCTTATCACATTCTGGAGTTGGAAAATGTCTGACATTGAAGAGCAATTAATTGATGTGCAAACCCGCGTGGCTTATCAGGAGGATACGCTTGCGCAATTGAATGATGTGATCACTAAACAGGATGCCGAGATCGTGCAATTGAAACAGCAAATGCGCCTGCTGGCACAGCGGCTAGATGAATTAGCGCGCGATCCGGCACAAGCTGGTGAAACTGATATTACGAACGACCGGCCGCCGCATTATTGACAGTTAATCGTTGATACTTTTCCCAAGCTTTTGTTGGGGCAATCGCTTGACACTGCAATAGGTCTGTGTGGCGCACAAATTCGCATAAATAATAATAACTGCGAACTAATGCCTGATTAAGACGCGTTCAAAAAATTCTTGTCTACACTTTGGATTTGACAAGTCTTAATTGAGTACAAGGCGATTTTATTCACTATGCAGCATTCCAATTCAACGAGTGATCCGGCAAGCCAATTGCCGGGCGATCTCGCTATCGAAAACGCGTTGGATGCGTCAAGCATTGCGTCTTGGAATATGGACGTTTTTAGTGGGGATCTACATATCTCCCCAGAACTCATTGAATCATTGACTGAATCCGGCCCGGAATTATCCAAACTTTCAGATTTGTTATCGCTTTTACCCAAAGCCGATAAATACCTTTTTCTCCAATCTTTTAATGCTGATCCCCAGGATCAAGATACAGAGCGGTTGCGCTCGTGCGATGTGCGTTTGGTTGGTATTGCAGGCGAGCCGCGCGTACGTTTTGTTGGGCGTCTCCAAACCGGTTCAGATGTTGTGGGTCGCCGCTTTGAAGGGATGGTGATTAGTGCCCGCCACTGGTTGGCTAGCCCGAGCGATGGATATGCATTGCAGTTTTTGTCCGGGTTATTTGCCGAAAGCCCAATCCCTAGTTTGATCACCGATAGACACGGTATTGTGTTGCATATGAATCAGGCGATGGAGCGGTTGTTTCATCTGTCGCATCGCCAGGCGGAAAGTGCAGCGGGATTTTATTCCATTTTGCGCGATAAGCGCGTCTGCGCTGATCCTGAGCTTTATGCCGCGATTCGTGCGGTATATTTTGATGGGCTAATACAAACGCTGGAGATGAATTATTCGCTGGGTAATATTCATCGCAGCCGTTTTATTTGTGATAAAAATTTATATTTCCGGGCAAGTTTTTTACCCATCCGCGATCGGCAGGGTAATACTGAACGCGTGCTGGTACAGTTGCAGGATTTGTCACGCGAAAAAAGCGCACGCGACGCGTTGCAGGAAAGTGAAGCCAGTTACAAAGCCTTTATCACCAATAGTTCCGAAGCTATCTGGTGTTACGACATGCAACCACCAGTTGCAATTGATCTAGAGCTGGAAGCCCAAGTTAAAAAAATTGCCCAGAGTGCTCGCTTGGTTGAGGCCAATAAAGTCTTACTGAGCATGCTTGGTGCCAATTCGTTAGACGATATTTTGGGTATGGGCTTAATAGAAAGTGGCTCAACTAATTATGTATTTGATATCCATTTCTTTGTTAACAATCAGTATGAAATGATTGATCACGATATAGTGCGGCAGGACCATCGCGGTAAGAATTATTATTTCCAGATTTGTTGCACGGGTATTGTAGAAGACGGTTTTCTCAAACGTGTATGGGGTACCACCAAAGATATTACAGCGCGCAAACGTTACGAAGATAAACTGCGCTACCAATCCTTTCACGATTCGCTCACCGCATTGCCCAATCGCGAAAAACTTTACGCGGACATGGAGGAGTGTTTTGCACAGCGCAGCGCAGACCAAATCAGCGCGCTCTTATTAATCGATCTGGATCGTTTTAAAGAGATCAATGACACGCTAGGGCACAACGTGGGCGATCATTTATTGCAATTAATCGGCCCACGCTTGGCCAACGAAATGTCCGAAGTGCCAGGCACTGTAGCGCGTTTGGGTGGTGATGAATTTGCGGTGTTTTTACCTCGTATTCGCAGTACCCATCAAGCAGTGGTATTTGGTCATCGTCTACTCGATGCGCTTGCACAGGAATTTGATCTGGATGGTTTTACCACGCAAATTTCAGCGAGTATCGGTATCGCTATATCACCACAGCAAGCGCAAGATCATCATGCATTAATGCGTTATGCCGATATCGCTATGTATTACGCTAAAGGGCAAATGCTGGGATTGTCGATTTACAGCCCTGAATATGACCCGCATTCAACCAAACGCTTGGCGATTGTGAGTGAGTTGGGGCGCGCTATTCGCGAAAACCAATTGTGTCTTTATTACCAACCCAAAGTGTTATTGGATGAGCAGCGTTGTTATGGTTTTGAGGCCCTGATTCGGTGGATTCATCCTGAATTAGGATTTGTTCCCCCTGCAGATTTTATTCCCATCGCCGAATTAACCAGTTTAATTCACCAGCTCACGGCGTGGGTGTTGGAAAAAGCGATCGAGCAGTGCCGCCGTTGGCAAGATCAGGGCATGTCATTGAGCATTGCGGTGAATTTATCGGCGCGCAATTTAATGGATGACAATATTACCAAGTTGGTGGAACGCTTATTGGTGAAGTACAAGCTGCCAGCATCAAGGCTTGAATTGGAAATTACTGAAAGTTCGATCATGACCGACCCAACGCGCGCACTTCGCAATCTGGATGCATTGCATGAGTTGGGCGTACATTTGGCGATTGATGATTTCGGTACAGGTTATTCATCGCTGGCCTATCTCAAGCGTTTGCCAGTGCAAACACTGAAAATCGACAATTCATTTGTGCGTAATATGCTGGAAGATTTGCAAGATGAGTTGATCGTTAATTCCACTATCCATCTCGCCCACAATCTGGGTTTAACGGTGGTGGCAGAAGGCGTAGAGAATGAAGCCTTGTTGGCGCGCCTGAGTGAAATGGGGTGCGATGAGGCCCAGGGTTATTTTATTGGCCGGCCGATGGCAGTTATTAACGCTGATGAATGGATTGTCGAATCGGGTTGGATAAAACAGCCATCCTGATTGATGGCTGTGTGGTTAACTCTTAGAAACCTTCGGCTTGCATTTGTGCTTCTACGTATTTCAAACGCTCTTCAATCAATGCTGTGCGATAAGCGTTGCCTTGTGTCAGCTTTAGCGCATTGCGCAATTGAATTTGCGCGCGATCATAAACACCGTTCAAAATAAAATATTCCGCCCGCGCTTCGTGTACCCCAAGAATATTGCCCGCCAGGCCATTGACCTCTGCCAGCAGGTACCACACATAGTCGTCTTTGCTGCGTTTGCGCGAATAGCGCTCCAAAATATCCGCGCACTGTTGATAAATGCCCGCTTTCATTAAGGCTTCGGCGTGGCGAATGATCAATGGGTAGCTGTCGGGGTATTGCTTTAATTGTGTTTCCAGAATTTCCAATCCGGCCTTGTAGCGCTCGGCGGCGATTTCAATATCGGAGCGCATAATTTGGTAAGTAATCCGTGTGGGGTCTTTTTCCAGCAGCGGTGCGAGTGCATCGCGCGCGGCATCAAATTGGCTGGCTTCAGTTAGTGCCAGCACCAATCCGTAACGGCTGGCATCCGGGTTATCGCTTTCTTTATCCAATTCACTTTTGAACATTCGGGCTGCGATTTGCGGTGTCTCTTCGGCGCCGACTCTTACTCGGGTACGCACCAGCTGGAATTCCAGATTATCTTCCATCGGTTTACGTGCGTATTGCATAGCCCGGTTGCGCGCATCTGCCACACGGGTTTCGCTGACGGGGTGGGTGAGCAGGTATTCCGGTGGGCGGCGATTGAGGCGGTTGGCGCGCACCATCTGCTCGAACATATCGGCGGCGGCGTATGGGTCAAGGCCTGCTTCAACAATCGTTTGCATACCAATGCGGTCAGCCTCCTGCTCGTTCTGGCGGCTAAAAGAGAGGGGCGCCAGCTGCGCAGCGGCAGGGGTACCCAAAATCGGCGGAACACGGG